>JAHJQJ010000065.1 GCA_018819325.1 Patescibacteria group bacterium | reverse complement strand
CTTAGTACGTCAAAATTTTACTATTTTAGAGATAGTAAGGGAGTTGAGATAGATCTATTAATTGATAAGGGGGGTGAACTTTTACCAATAGAAATAAAAGCAAGCGCTACTTTTAATGGCACGTATATGGAAAACATTAAATATTTTAATGAACTATCCGGTAATAATTCAGGCTATTTAATTTATACCGGTAGAGAAAATAATAGTATTCGCAACTTTAAGATTTTAAATTATAAAGATACAAAATTTATAAAGTTTTAGATATAAGTGGTTGGAGTGGGTGTGGTAGGGGGAGGTTGGGTGGATGGGGAGAGGATTGAGTTGCAAATGCGTTTTATGTCTTGTTGAAAGGTGGAGCTATTGGGTTGTTGGTCTGTCCATTTGATTTGAGATAGTAGTTGTGTGGGAAAAGTGGTTAATTTTTGGGCTATTTGTGGTGGAAAAATACCAACAGCTTTGGAATTGGCATCTTGGAAAATATGTGGCCAGTTGATTTTGGTGTAATTGGCGATTGCCCAGACATCTACGATGTCTTTGGGTTCATCTCGACTGATAATGGCGGTGAGTTTGTTGGAGAGGATGTTGATGATATTATCTACTTTGTAGAATAGTGGTGTTTTTTTGGTTTTACCGTAGTGGTGAGCTACATCGTTAACAAATTCTAGTTTAAGGGTGTTGTCGATTTGAAGTGAATAGTATGAGGTTGATTTGTGAATAATTTGAGTATTTCTGGTATTAGAAAGAGCCTGCACAATAAGATCTGCGTAGTGAGAAAATTTGGAGTTTTGGTTGACGAAGAAGTCTAGGTCGTCAGAGTAACGATGATGGAGATATTCGCGTGCAAGAGCGGTACCGCCGGTTAGGTAAAAGGGGGTTTTGAGTTGCCCGATGATGGTTAATACCTTATCTTGCAGGGGATAGAGGGTGTTGTTGTAGTACGAATTCATAGCCGTCTCTAATTGTTGGATTGAATATTTTTGGTTTGATTTTTGACCAATGTTTGTTGAGTAGGGTGAGGGGGATGAGGTTGAGAGCTTGGTAGTAGTTGGCATGCTCGAGTATTCGAGTGATGGCCCAAGTTTGGTTGAGTTGCCCTAAGGATTTTTTGCCATGTAAAATGGATTCGAAATCTGGTTGAGATAGCTGGTAGTCCCAGACTAATTGTTTGTAGAGGGATGACTTCATATGGTGCTAGTATAACATTTTCGGTACAGAAACCTTAGGTTAATTTTATCTCGTTGGGGATAAAATTAAGTTTGGGTTTTATGAAATCAAGCAACGTTTTAAATGTTTGTTCTTCCTCTGGTGAAATACTTAAACTGTAGTAGGTAGTTCGACCCACTCCTCGTCTTGTTACGATGTTTAAATCTGTCGCTTGTTGTAAATAATTAACAAAGGTTTGCCTGGCCATTTTCTTACCAACCTTTTTAAAAAGATTTTTAAATTGCACTTCGTGTCGTTTTATTAAAGGTTTAAGAATACTTTTTACTTGTTTATCTATGTCTTTTTTGTCTAAAAATTCCTTGCGTTTTGTCTCTAAACTGGTTTTGATAACTGAGATGATGGACAATACCAGTGCTTCTTGGAAAAACGACACAAAATGATTTAGGTTTTTTCTTTCAAGCGAATACAATAAATATTTATAGTATCGTGGTTTTTCTTTGTGGTAGTAATAAGAGGTGCTGTAAAGACCCTTTGCGTTAATACCCAAACTTCTTAGAAACATATGTTCAAGTACTCGGGAAACTCTTTTGTTACCATTGTTAAAAGGATGAAGAGCGTATAAAGCAGTGTGAAATATACCCACAGAGGTAATGTTTTTATTTTGTTTTATCCACGAAAGCAATTCTTTTACCCCCTTTTCAATTTCTGTGTATGTAGCTGGTTTGTAGGCCCCTACCTGAATATTATCGTTATCTCTCCATTGTCCGGATTTATAAACATCAAAATCCGCCAGATAATCTTGGAAAACATCTAGTCCTTGGGTTAATTGTTTGTGAATTTCTTTTATGGTTTTTGGGGTTATATCCTTTATGTCTACTGGGTTTTGATTGTATTTTCTAAATACTTTTGCAATATTAAAAAACTCAAGTTTTTCATAGTCTCTTTTATTCAATCTTTGTTTTTTCCTTAACTTATCAGCTATAAATGTATATTCTTTGTTATTAAGAAGAAAGTTATATACATTTTGAGCTTCTTGCAAGGTCAATGTAGAGTTTTCTGCCTTAGAGATGGCGTAAGAGGCTAAAAGTTCGTTTTTGTCAATAAGGGTCTTTTCAATATCGGGGTTTAAAAATAATTGTTCATATTGATCTAAATCCGCGTCCAGTTTAAGAATTTCTGTATCTGAAAAGGGCAACAAGCTGGGTGCTAAAACCAGCTGATTCAGAAAGGGTTGTTTAAATGGTTTTTTAGTTACTATCTTTATCATAATCAGTCTAATTTCAGTCTAGTGATTAGTCTAGTATAATTGATAAAGCAAGTAGGGTCAATTCTTGATTGGGTGGCAGGCAGGGGATGGTATAGAATGGGTTCATATGAAGTTTTCTACTTATAAAGACAGTTTGGGATTTGGGTTATTGCAAGTGGCCAATTACCGTGGTGAGGTGTGGTTTTCGATTATTGGTAAAGCTTTGTCTATTTTTGGGATTGTTTTGCTGTGGTCGATTATTGGCAAGGAATCGTCTGGGGTGGGAAGTTTTTGGGATTTGGCGCCGTATTTTTTGATAGCCAATGGAGTGTCTGGTTTGGTGGATGCAGAGTCGACGCGGTTTAGTAGAATTTTAAATGATGAGATTAAACTTGGTACTTTGAGCAACCATTTGTTGCGGCCAATTCACCCAGTATTATTTTTGTATGTTAGTTTTGTGGGGATTATTTTGTTTTTGTTTTGTTTGTTATTTGCTTTTGTAATTGCCTTGGCGATTAATTTGCTGATCGGCAGTATTACTTTTTGGACAACTGAAGCTAATCACCTACAGAATGTGGCCTCACACGTTGTTCGTATTTTTAGCGGAGTTATGATTCCGGTTTCGCTTTTTCCAGAGAGATTGAAAATGTTTACTCTTTTGTCACCTTTTCCGGCGATGGGATTTTTACCAGCGACGTTAATTAAGAACCCTGTTTGGAGTCAAGATATTTACATATCTTTTTTATCTTCGGTTTTTTGGGCGGCTGTTTTTTTACCGTTTAGTTTATTAATTTGGAAGATAGGTTTAAGGCGATATGAAGCAGTGGGAATTTGAGAAACTAAAAAGGGCTGTAGATATACGATTGGCTATTTTGAAGGCTAATATAATTTTTTCTTTTAAGGAAGGATCGGCGTATGTATATAACAACTGGGGAGGACTGGCTTCGACCATGGCCTACATGGTTACTTATTTGGTATTTCTTTCTATTATATATAGCAGGGTGGATAATATTGCTGGCTATAGTTATTCGGAGATGCTTCTTTTTACTTTTGTTGGTCAGTTGAGTTTTTACTCTACTTGGATTTGGAGTTTTGGGAATATTGCTAGAATGGGGCAGGATGTTAATTCTGGTAAGCTGGATTTAATTTTGTCTAAACCTTTGCCGGCGCTTTGGTATGTAACTTTTCAGAAAGTTGATTTATTGATGTTTGTTTTTCAAGGCTTGCCGGCTTTGTTGCCTCTGTTGTTTTTAATGGCTAGGAATTTGGATTTTGCCATACGGCCTTGGGGAATTCCCTTGGCGATTTTGACCTTTGTTTTGGGACAGGTTGCTATTCATTGTTTTAACTTTATTTTGGGTCTGACGGTGTTTTGGACAGGGCAGAACAAAAGTATTACTGGTTTGGGATACAAGATAATGTTTTTTGGTGATGCGATTCCTCTGGAGGCTTACCCTAATAAAATAATTAAAACAGAGCTTTTTGAAGAGTGTTTTTGTACCTAAAAATAGAGATGTGGTGGCGGTGGATAGAATTAGTTTGAAGATTAAAAAAGGGGAGTCGGTGGCGTTGCTTGGCCCTAATGGAGCTGGTAAGACCACTACTTTAAAGATGCTGACTGGTTTGCTTTACCCTAGTTCTGGTAAGGTGGAGGTGTTGGGGTACACGCCTACTGATCGTAAGTATTCGTTTTTGAGCCAGATTGCTTTGGTAATGGGTAATAAGTCTGGTTTATCTTGGGATTTGTCTGCTTATCAAAGTTTTAAGCTATTTCAGAGTATTTATAGACTAGAAAAAAAGGAGATGGAAGATACGGTTGAGGAACTGGCTTTTCTTTTGGAAGTTAAAGACTCTCTTGATGTGCCGGTGAGAAAATTGTCTTTGGGACAGAGGTTGAAGATGGAGTTGATTGGAGCTATTTTGCACCAGCCAAAACTGTTGTTTTTGGATGAGCCGACGATTGGTTTGGATGTTATTGCTAAAAGGAAAATTAGGGTTTTTTTACGCCGGTTGCACGAAGAAAAGGGGACAACGATTCTTTTGACTAGCCATGAAATGGCGGATATCGAGAAGGTGTGTAATAGGGTAGTGGTGATTAATAAGGGCAAGTTGGTGCTGGACAGTTCTTTGATTAAGTTGAATAGGCAGTATAAAAACGCCCCTTTGGACGAGATAATTGAGGATGTTTTTAATAAAACTTCTTGATTGAGCTTGTAGGTTGCGTTCCTACTGATTTGTTATTGCGGGATTGGTGGCGTGATTATTGCGTGATATGTGGTATAATTGATTTATGTTTGAACCAAAATTTGTAATTAGTGAGTCGATGTTGAACAATTTGTCTAGGATTGCAGAGGCAAAATCGGTGGTTCAGAGAGCTAGGCTTGTTCCGAGTAGAGAAAGTTTTTTAAGAAGGTGGGCGCGAGTAAGGATGGCGTATAGTTCGACTAGTATAGAGGGTAATGTTTTGAGGGAAGATCAGGTAGAGGTGGTAAGTAAGGGTGGGCAGGTTAGGGCAGAAGATGAGCAGATTTTGGAAGTAAAAAACTATTTGAAGGCATTAAGGCTGGTAGATGATATGGCTGGTGGTGACTGTTTTGGTAAGAGAGAAATCTTGAGGTTACATAAGTTGGTGATGGCTGGCTTAATGGGTAAGGAAAAAATTGGTAGATTGAGAAAAGTACCAGTTTATGTGGTTAATGTTTTGGCTAGTGGTAAAGAAAAGTTGGTTTATACAGCACCAGAATCTAAGTTGGTGTCTGATCTTATAAATAACTTAATATCTTGGCTCAAAAACACAAGTGATTTGCATCCAGTGATTCGGGCTGGGTTATTGCATTATCAGTTTGAGACAATTCACCCTTTTGCGGACGGAAACGGAAGGACTGGAAGACTATTGACTTTATTGCATTTGTATCAATCTGGTTGGGACTTTAAGAGGGTATTGGTGCTGGAAGATTACTACAATAAAAACAGAAAGGAGTATTTTTCTAAACTGCAAACAGGTAAAAATTATAAGAGTAGGCAAAAAACTGACTTAACAGAGTGGTTAGAGTATTACATAGAAGGTTTTTTGTTGGAGGTGTTGAGGGTGGAAAAAGAAGTTTTGACGTTGGAATTTGTGGGTAAAAAGGGATTGGTAGAGGGTTATCTGAAAGATGATGAGATGATGGTTGTGGATTTTACTGCTTCTTTGGGCAGGGTTACTAGTGGGGATGTGGTAGATATTTTAAAAATACCTAAGAGAACAGCTCAAAGTAAGTTAAGGTTGCTGGTGGATAAAAAGGTTTTGCAGAAAAAATCTTCTGGTCCGGCAACTTATTATGTGTTAATGGTGTAAGGTTTTGTAGGTTGCGTTCCTTCAAGGAATTGGGGGTTGACAGGGGTGGATGATTGAGGTATTATGATTCTTAATGTTAATAAATTTATTTACATTAGGGAATGAAGTTTAGAGATTTTGAAGAAAAGATAGCTGAGTTGCCAGTTTTCCGTTTGAATGATGTTCGTAAACTTGACTCTGGTTTTCATAGACAGCAGTTGAGTTACTGGCAGGACCGGAAACTGATTAAATCGGTGGGTAATGGTTATTATATTTTGGCTAACAAAAAAATTGATGAAAGTTTTTTGTTTATGATGGCTAATAAGATTTACGAGCCATCATATATTAGTTTGGAATCAGCTTTAGCGTATTATCAGGTAATTCCAGAATCTGTTTTGGGGGTGACTAGTGTTACGTCGCGGAAAACTGAAAGAGTGGAGACTGAGTGGGGAAGGTTGAGTTATAGACAGATAAAGCCAGAATTATTGACGGGTTTTGAGGTTGTGCAACAAGTGGAGGGGGTTAAGTATAAAATGGCAAGGTTGGAGAAAGCGGTTTTGGATTATTTGTATTTAAATTCTGGTATTAAAGACGTGATTGATTTGGAGGGTTTGCGTTGGAATAAGCAGGTTTTGACAAAGCTTAATGATAATAAAGCGTTTTTGAGTTATTTGGCGATATTTGACAATAAGGCCTTGGATTTGAGAGTAGATCAATTGTTTAAATATTTAAATTAAATGCTTGACTTTAAGCAGATACGAGATCAATATCCTGACAAATTACATGTTTTTGGTAAGGCTCTTTTGCGTGAGTTTTTGCAGTATAAGATTTTACAAGCTATTTTTGAAGGTAAAATGGCTGATAAATTAGTATTTTTGGGAGGAACGGCTTTGCGGATTATACATGGAAATAACAGATTTTCTGAAGATATTGATTTGGATAATTTTGGGTTAACCTGGCAGGAGTTTGGGGAAATGATTAAAGGGGTGGAACGACTTTTGAGGCTGGAAGGATTTGAGGTAGAGACAAGAAATGTTTCGAAGGGGGCTTATAGATGTTATATTAAGTTCCCTAGTTTGCTGTATCAACAAAAATTGTCTCCGTATAAAGAAGAAAAAATATTAATTCAGGTGGATACGGCTGGACAAGGGTTTGAGTATGAGCCGGAAATTAGGATATTGAATAAGTTCGATGTTTTTACTGAGATTAGAGTAACTCCAATGGATATTTTGCTTTCGCAAAAAATTTATACAGCCGTGAGTCGAAAACGGATTAAGGGTAGAGATTTTTACGATATAAGTTTCCTGATGGGTTTGACTAAGCCTAATTATAAATTTTTGTATGAAAAAATGGGGATTAAGGGACCGAAGCAGTTGAAAAAAGAGTTTTTGGTGAAAATAAAAGATTATGATTTTAAAAAATTAGTGGTGGATGTTAGACCGTTTTTGATTGATGATGTTCAGATAAAAAGGGTAGAGAAATTTAGGGACTGGTGGGAGGGGGTTGACATGGGTGTTTTATAAGGATAGTATGTAGTGCATGAGTGAAAATGGTAAAAAAGCACAGGTTGGAATATATGCGCCTTTGTTGGTTTGTTTGTTGCTGGTGGCGGTGTTTTTTGTGGGGAGACTTAGTTCGCAGGTGGAGACGATGTCCCGACCCAGGGTCGAGGATGAGGTGGCTGAGGTTGTGGAGGATTCGGCAGAAGTAGCAGAGCCTACCTTGGCGTCTCCGGGTGATTTGGTTAGGCAGTTTGAGACTTTTGATGAATATGACAGTGAGATTTGTAGGGAAGATGGTAAGCCGGTGGTGTATTTATTTTCGACTACTTGGTGTTCGCATTGTGTTTGGATAAAAGATACTTTTGATGATTGGGCTAGTGAAAATGTTGATGGGGTGGTGGCTTATCATTGGCAAGTGGATACTGGAGACAATACCTTGACGGAAGAGGTGGAGACTGGGATGCCAGAGGAACATAGAGCTGTTTATGAAAAGTTTAATCCTGCGGGTTCGATTCCAACGTTTGTTTTTGGATGTAGATATTCTAGGGTTGGAAATGGTTATGAACAGGAGGATGATTTGGATAAAGAAATGGAGTCGTTTGATAAAGTTGTGGGAGAGATAATTTAGGTTTCAGGCTTGACAGGCTGGGAATGGGGCAGGGTAAAATATAGCTTATGCGAAAATTGTTGATGGTACTGGGATTTATATTGTTGGGGCTCACCACCGTCCAAGGAGTCCATTCGGCCACCTTGGAGGAGGTTCGCTTGGAAAATTCCACAGAGGCGACAGAGGCGACGGAGGCGGCTGAGCCAGTGGTGGTGTTGGAGGTTGAAAAACCTAAGGAAAATTTGACTAAGCCAGAGGAAACCAAGTCTAGGTTGGAACAAGTGCTAGATGACCAGGTGGTTGAGAAGGTTTGGCCTTTTAATTTTTTCAAGGTAGCTATTAGGCAGGCGGTGGGTAAAGGAGTGCCGCCAAATATGTTTGTTTTGATTTTGTTGTTTCCCTTGACTGCGGCCTTGGTGGCTTTTTCTAGAAACGTAATGGGGGTTAAGGGTTTTGGTATTTTTATTCCGGCGGCGGTGTCGGTGGCTTTTTTGTCTACGGGAGTTGGAGTGGGGGTGGTTTTGTTCTTATCGATTCTTTTAACGGCCAGTTTGGCTAGAAAGCTGATTAGTAAAGTAAGGATGCAGTATTTTCCCAGAATGGCCATGGTGGTTTGGGCGGTGTCGTTGGCGGTGTTTGGGCTTTTGCTTTTATCTCCTTGGTTTGGTGATTGGAGTAGTTTGCAGGAGATTGGCATTTTTCCTATTTTGTTGTTTGTGCTTTTGGCTGATCCGTTTATTGAGGCTCAGATTCACAAGAGCACCAAAACTGCTTTGATAATGGCTGTAGAAACCGTGGTTCTGGCCTTGATAGCCTATTGGGTAATGAGTTCGGTATGGTTGCAAGAGACGGTGTTGTTACAACCAGAGATGGCGATATTGTCTGTGATGCTGGTGAATTATTTAATTAGTAGATATAAAGGTTTAAGGCTGTTAGAAATGTGGAGATTTAGAGACCTTTTGAAATAAAATGGTAAAGCAGAAAGATATTTTGGGAATAAATACTAGGTCTAGTGAGTATTTAAGACTAAATAAAAAACGAGCGCGGTTGAGGGCTGATGACAAGTTGGTGACTAAAAAGATTTTAAAGAGGGCAAGGGTTCCACACCCTAAGTTATTGGGTAAACTAAAAAATCAATTGGAAATTGAGAGATTTGATTGGTTAAAATTGAAGGGTGGTTTTGTGATTAAGCCGGTTCAGGGATTGGAGGGTGGAGGAATTATTTTAATTAAACGACCGGCAAGGCTGGCGGGAGAATGGATATTAATAGGTGGAAAAAAGGTAACTACTGAGGATTTGAAACTTCACGCGATGGACGTTGTTGAGGGGCGTTTTTCTAGAAACAACATTCCTGACACGGCGATGATTGAGGAAAGGGTTGAGATTCATAGGAAGTTTAAAAAAATTTCTTCTGGTGGAGCACCAGATGTAAGGGTGATTGTTTATAACAAAGTGCCGATTATGGCCATGCTTAGATTACCAACAGAAGAGAGTGAGGGTAAGGCGAATCTGCATCAGGGGGCAATTGGATTGGGAATTGATATTGCTACGGGGATTACTACTTACGGAGTTTACAGAGGGAAAGAGTTAAAGTTTTTCCCCGGTACCCAAAAAAAGGTGAATGGGATTACGGTGCCGGAATGGAATAAAGTATTGAGAATGGCGGTGGAGACACAGATTGCTAGTGAGTTGGGATATGTGGCGGTGGATATGTTGATTGACCCTGAAAAGGGTCCGTTGGTGTTGGAGTTAAATGATCAGCCTGGTTTGTCGATTCAGATTGCCAATAGATCTGGTTTGAAACGAAGGTTGAATAGGGTGGAGGGTTTGAGCGTGGAGGATGCGAAAAAAGGAGTAAGGGTGGCTAAGGCGTTGTTTGCCAGTAGTTTTGTTAGAAGAGTGGGGAAGTTGCCTGGAGATAAGACAAGGGTGGGGATTTTTGAGATGGCTGAGATTAAGATAGGAAAGAGAAAGAGATATTTGGTAGAGGCCAAGATTGATACGGGGGCTTATGGTTCTAGTATTGACAGGAGTTTAGCTAAGGAGTTAGGGCTTTTGGAAAAGGAAAATGTGTTGTGGAAAAAGAGATATAAAAGTTCTTTAGGGGTGCAAAAACGGATGGTTGTTAAGTTGGTGTTTTGGTTGAAAGGAAGAAAGGTTGTGACTAGGGCGAGCATTACTAATAGAAAAGATTTGAGGAAAAAACTTTTAATAGGCAGGCGAGATTTGCGAGATTTTGTGGTTAATCCAGGTAGATTTAAAGATGTTAAGATGAAGAAGAAAAAATGAAGATTGCATATTTTTATAGAGTTGATAAGTGGGGGACTGGGGATAGATTTGTGGAAGAGGCAAAGGGGTTGGGGGTGGAGCTTAAGCCGATAAAATATAAAGAGTTAAGTGTAAGACAAGGAGATGGGGATTGGCAGATTTACCTGCAAGGTGAGACCTTGCAGGAGTTTGATTTGTTTTATTTTAGGGCGGTGGGGAATGAGTTGGAGTGGAGTAAGTTGTTGGCCTTGTATGCTAAAAAAGAGGGGATACTGGTGGTGGATGAGTACTTGATGACTGATGGTGCTTTGAGAAGATTTAAGGCAGTGGCTGGAGTAATGATGGAGGCGGCGGGTGTAAGTTATCCTAAAACGGTATTTGTAGAGAGTGTGGAGGAACTTAAAAAGGAATTAAAAAACTGGCAGTTGCCGGTGGTGGTGAAGGTGAGTCAGGGTGGGCGGCATGGGATGGGGACGTTTTGGATAAGAAACGAGGTTGATTTGAAAGAGGTGACGGGAGAAAGGGGATTTTTGATACAGCCGTATATTCCTAATGATGGGGATTACAGACTGTTTGTAGTGGGGTATAAAACTTTGGGCGGGTTTAAGCGAATGCCAAAGGAAGAAAAAGTGGTGATGAATAAGTCTGTGGGGAAGTCTGTTGGGCTTGAAAAAGTTCCAGAGGATGTGGCTATGGAGGCGGAAAAAGCTTGTAGGGCTTTGGGGGTGGAGGTAGCAGGAGTGGATTTGGTAAAAGATTCTGGAACTGGTAAGGTTTATATTGTTGAAGTAAATGAGGCGCCGCAGTACAAAGTATTTGAGAAACGGACGGGAATAAATGCGGTAAAGGCAGTGGTAGAGCATTTGGTTAAAAAGGCAAAGAAATGAAAAGACTATTAATCTTGACCAGATTTGTTAAGGAGTATGAGCCAAGGCGGTTGGTGGAGGAGGGGCGAAGGAAAGGTTTTAAAGTGGATTTGGTGAAGTATGGGCAGGTTGATATTGGAGTCGATGGTGGTAAGCCGGTGATAGATTTGGGAAAGGGAAGGAGGCTTTCTGATTATGACTTGATAGTGCCCAGAGCAGCTAGTAAAAAGGGGAGTTCGATGGTAGGGGTAAAAACGGTGTTGCTTGAAGAGGCTAATAAATTAGGAATAAAAATTGTGAATGGAGAAAGTTTTTTGAAGTTTCCTTTGTTGGGTAAGATAGAACAGGGAGTGATGATGGCTGGAGTTGGATTGCCCACGGTGGATTTTGTGACCTTTGGCAGTAAGTTGGGGTGGAGGAAATTTATGAAGACGCTGCAGAGCGCTGAAGGTTCGGAACTATCCTACACTTCGTTGCGGACCGCCGAAAGTTCCGAACCCTCTTTCGCTAAGTTTCCTTTAATTATTAAGGGGAGGTTTGGGAGCCATGGAAGAACCGTGAAATTGGTGAAGAATAAGGTGGAATTAGAGAGGGTGTTTGGAGAGTATAAAGAAGGATCGGTGTTGATTCAACCTAAGTTACGGGTAAAGCAGTGGTATAGGTGCATTGTGGTAAATGGGGTGTATTTGGGGGAAATGCGGCACAGGCAGAAAGATAAGTATGATGGAGAAATGGGAAGGCTGTTTAAGTTTAATAAATTAAAGATGGACAGGTTGAAAGAGACTTGTGTTAGGGCGAGTAATCTGTTTGAGTGTGATTACGCTGGAATTGACGTGGTGTGGGATGAGGACAAAGCCGACTGGGCAATATTGGAAATAAATCGGACGGCGCAGTTTAAGTATTTTGAAAAAAGGACTGGGGTAAATGTGGCGGAAAAAATGATAAGTTTATGAAAATTGCTGTGGGTTTGTCTGGTGGGGTGGATAGTGCGGTATCGGCCTTGCTTTTGAAGAGACAAGGATATGAGGTGGTGGGGGTGTATTTGCATTGTTGGAATAATGATAGTTCTGGTTGTGGGGCGGATGAGGATAAAAAATCAGCGTTGAAAACGGCTTTGGAGATTGGGATTCCTTTTAAAATTCTTGATTTTAGTAAGGAGTATATGAGTAGGGTGATTGATTATTTTTATAGAGAGTACCGGGCGGGGCGAACGCCGAATCCGGATGTGATGTGTAATAGTGAGATTAAGTTTGGTTTGTTTTTGGAATGGGCCATGGAGAACGATTTTGATTATGTTGCCACTGGGCATTATGCCCGACTAGATTCTGGACAAGGCAGAATGACGAAGTTGATGATTCCTAAGGATAAACATAAGGATCAGACGTATTTTTTGTGGAAGTTGGGGCAGAAGGAACTTAAAAAGGTGCTGTTTCCGTTGGGGGATTGTTTGAAATCAGAGGTGAGGAGTATGGCTAAAAAGGCCAAATTATCTGTGGCGGATAGGAAGGATTCGCAAGGGATTTGTTTTGTAGGTAAGGTGGATGTAAGGGATTTTTTGAAGAAGAGGTTAAAGGTTAAAAAGGGGGATGTTTTGGATAAAAAGGGAAATAAAATTGGTGGGCATGATGGGGCTTGGTTTTATACGATAGGGCAACGTGGTGGTTGGAATATAACAGTTAAATTTAAGGATCCAATACCGCCTTTATATATAGTAGAAAAGGATGTAAAAAAGAACTTATTGGTGGTGGGGGAGAGTAAGGATGCTAAAAGAAAAAGCTTTAAGGTGGGTGAGTTGAGTTGGGTTGGAGGTGATGATTGGGGCCGCCTTCGCACGAGGCTTCGGCGAGCCAAAGTGAGGATTAGGCATGGTGGGGAGTTGGTACCGGTGAGTGTTTCCAATGTCAAGGGTCGGACCCTTGACATTGAGATGGGGGGAGGGCAGAGGGGGGTGGCTGCGGGGCAGAGTGCGGTGTTTTATTCTGATGACGGGGAGTGCTTGGGTGGTGGAGTGATAATTTGACAAACTTATAGTATAATGTTGGGGTATGGAAAGGGACAGAAAACATTTGAGTGTCCATATAGAGAAAAACGCTGGAACAACGGTGCAGGATTGTTATGAACGGGTATATGGCCCCTAGGAATGTATTGATATATTTACCCGATAAAGGAGTCTTGCAGAGAGCTGGCGATATGGGTTTATCGAGAACTAATGAGACGCTTCATAAAGTGAAGTTGTTGTTTGGAGAGAGTCCTTTGTTACCCTTTGTTTATAAACTATATGTTAAGTTGACGGAAGGACTTAGTACAGATAAGGCATTAATTGACCCTGATAATTTGCCTGGTGATTTTAGGGTTATTCATGGTCATTATGATTTGGAAACTTTTAAAAATAAGATGGTTGATCCGTTTTTGACGGTGGTTTTAAGAGAACCGCTTGAAAGAATGATCTCTCAGTATATTCATTGGAGGAGAAATGCAGGATCTAGGGCTTGGAGGGTGAATTTGCCATTTGATTCGAATTTGAGCTTTGAGGATTATGCTATGAATGTTGGTTTCAGGAATTATCAGTCGAGAGCTTTGTCTGGTGTTGACTTGGGTGAGTTTGACGTTGTTGGGGTGACTGAGTATTTGAATTTGTTTTTGAAACAGATGGAATCGGGTTGTGGAGAGTCTGTAAAACGATTAAATCAGTCTCCAACAAAAACATCGTTGAAGGAATTAGGTGTTCTTGATGAGGTAAATTTCACTAAAAAATTTAAAGAATATCACTGGAAGGATTATGAAAATTATGAATTAGCTAAAGAGCTGGTTTGTAGGGGAATTGAATAATGGAAGTAAGAGTGGTAGAATAGTTTTAAGTTATGATGACTTAAGGTAACCTAGCAATAAAGAAGGTTTTTTAAAGACCCGCTAGCGGGCCTTTTTTTGTCTAGCTAAGTACTTTAACAAGGAAAGATTTTTCATTTTGATTTGAAGAATTTCAAGGTTGCCGAACGACCGTTATTGCCGATGCAATATCCGGGTTACGGAACCTTAAAATTTGATGAGAAATCTTGAACAAAGCAAAACAAGTCATTTGAATAGTGATAGGAAGTTAATTAATTTGAGAGTTTGATCCTGGCTCAGGATGAACGCTGGCGGCGTGCCTTAGGCATGCAAGTCGAATGCCGACCACTTGTGGTCGAGCATGGCAGACGGGTGAGTAACGGGTAGGAATCTACCCCTTGGTAGGGAATAACCCATCGAAAGATGGGCTAATACCGTATGAGCTACATTCAGTAACATGAACGTAGGAAAGGGCGTAACTGCCCGCCGAGGGATGAGCCTGCCTGCTATCAGCTTGTTGGTGAGGTAATGGCTCACCAAGGCTATGACGGCTAGGGGGCGTGAGAGCGTGATCCCCCACAATGAAACTGCGACACGGTTCATACATCTACGGATGGCAGCAACCAGGAATATTGCGCAATGGACGAAAGTCTGACGCAGCGACGCCGCGTGCGGGATGAAGGCCTTCGGGTCGTAAATCGCTGTGGAGAGGAATGAATAATATGACAGTACCTTTCTAGAAAGCACCTGCTAACTACGTGCCAGAAGCCTCGGTAATACGTAGGGTGCTAGCGTTATCCGGAATCACTGGGCGTAAAGGGTTTTGTAGGCGGTAAGTTAAGTGGTGGGTTAAAGGCTAAGGCTCAACCTTAGACATGCCCATCAAACTAACTAACTAGAGATAGTTTGGGGATGCTGGAATTCTCGGTGTAGTAGTGAAATGCGTTGATATCGAGAAGAACACCAAAGGCGAAGGCAGGCATCTAAGACTTATCTGACGCTGAGAAACGAAAGCTGGGGGAGCGAAAGGGATTAGAGACCCCTGTAGTCCCAGCCGTAAACGATGAACACTAGCTGGTCGGAATTTATTTCTGGCTGGCGCAAGCTAACGCGTTAAGTGTTCCGCCTGGGGAGTACGACCGCAAGGTTAAAACTCAAAGGAATTGACGGGGATGCGCACAACCAGCGTGCCATGTGGTTTAATTCGATACAAAACGATGAACCTTACCTAGACTTGACATCCTGATCATATCTTGTGGAAACACAGGAGTCGGTTCGGCCGGATCAGTGACAGCTGTTGCATGGTTGTCGTCAGTTCGTGTCGTGAGGCGTCCTCTTAAGTGAGGTAACGAACGCAACCCCTGTTGTATGTTAAATATCCATACAAGACTGCCTTTCTTATAAGGGAGGAGGAAGGAGGGGATGACGTCAAATCAGCATGACGCTTACGTCTAGGGCTACACACATGGTGTAATGGGTGGAACAACGGGTCGCGACAGGGTAACCTTGAGCTAATCCTTATAAATCCACCCTCAGTTCGGATTGCGGGCTGAAATTCGCCCGCATGAAGGGGAGTTGGTAGTAATCGCAGGTCAGCTATACTGCGGTGAATACGTTCTCGCATCTTGTACACACTGCCCGTCAAGTCAACAAAATCAGCAGTGCCCGAAGTTGGTATCCCCAACTCCGTTTTACGGAGACGGGACCACCTAAGGTAAGGTTGGTGATGGGGGCTAAGTCGTTGAAATTTGTGGCGACCTTGGAGAGTAATCACCAAGACAAATCTTGCTATATCGGGGAACCCTAAGTTCTTAATAGAATAAGGCAACCGCGAGGGAACTTTCTAATATAATAATTAATGGAAAGACTCCGTAGAGACTATACGCAAGCTCCTTTTAAAAATGACAAAAGCATATCTTATAGGCATCTTACACGATGCGACTGAACGAAAAAATACCTTTAGAATTTCTCAGAAATCTAAACTTCTTGTAAGTTTTGTTGCTGAAGGAATTAAAAGTTTGGGCGGAAATGCCTGGATTTACAAAGAAGGTAAAAATCGATCAGTTTATGTAGTTGAATTTTCAAAATCGTTTCTTGGTAATAAAAAAATTATTACCAGGAAAGAGAAGATAGACTATATTCGTGGTTATTTTGATGCCGATGGAGGTATTGCTAAAAACAGGAATGTTAGATTCTATATTTATTTTGCTCAAAAAGATTTAATTGATTTGAGTGAAGTAAAGAAGTATCTGGATGAATTAAATATCAGTAGTGGGAAAATCCATAATCCTAGTAGGAAAGTGGATCCAAATTACTGGAGATTTTACATAAGATCAAAGTCTTATAATGATTTTATTCGGATAATTGGATCATGGCACCCTGAAAAACGTCATTTTTTGAGGATGAAGAGATAGTCCGTGCCCTAAGGAAACCTAGGGAATAACATGAACAAGGTAGCCGTTCTGGAAGGAGCGGCTGGATCACCTCCTTTCTAGGAGTGTCTCGGGACGTCACGAGTTCCGAGTAATATGTGAACGCTTTACTTTTGGTTGATTAAGTAATAAAAGAAATCAACAACAATACTTCCTATCACTATTGAGATGATTTAAATATAAAAAACTCCAGTTTCGAACTGGAGTTTTTTGTGGGGTGGGCGAGCCAAGAGTCGAACTTGGGACCTCAGTCTTATCAGGACTGCGCTCTAACCAACTGAGCTACACGCCCGTGTGAAGCTAATTTTAACATATTATTGACTTCGGGTATGTTTTGGTTTAGACTGGTTTTATGGGTAAGAAAAAAGATGTAAATTATGCGTTTATTGATAGTCAGAACTTGAATCTTGGTGTAAAAAGTCAGGGGTGGGAATTAGATTGGCGTAAATTCAGACAATATTTACGAAATAAATATAATGTTATTAAGGCATATTTGTTTATTGGACAAGTAGCAGGAAATGAGTCGCTATATGCCTTTTTACAGGAGTGTGGTTTTATATTGATTTTTAAGCCCACCCTTGCCATTAAAAGAAACAAAAAAGTAATTGTAAAAGGAAATGTAGATGCTGAGTTGGTACTTCATACGATGATTCAGTATAGGAATTACATAAAAGCAATTATTGTGTCTGGTGATGGTGATTTTCACTGTTTAATTGAATACTTAGATAAGAAAAATAAACTTTTGAAAATTTTGGTTCCAACAGGACACTATTCAAGTTTGTTGCGAAAGTTTAACAAGAAAAACTATATTATTAGGATTGATTTATTGAAAAAATCATTAGCACAAAAAACAACTGGCATTCGCGGTCGGTCGAAACCTTAGGCTAGTCCAGTCATCGTGATAGGTGTATTATATCAGAAATGTCAAGTTTAACATGATTTATAAAGGGTTTTGGGAAACTATAAAAAAACCAGTTGTGGGGCTTGCCCCGATGGATGGGGTAACGGATGCGGCCATGAGGTTTATTACCAAGAAACACGGAAATCCAGATGTGATGTTTACTGAGTTTGTAAGTGCGGAAGGAATTAGGGCGGGGGCGGTTAAATTAATGAAAAATTTTATATATGATGAAAGTGAACGGCCGATTGTGGCTCAACTTTTTGGAAAGGATCCGGAGGCGTTTAAAATAGCTGCTTTGAAAGTGATGGAATTAGGATTTGATGGGGTGGATATAAATATGGGTTGTCCGGCTAGAAAGGTAGCCAAAAGGGGTGAGGGAGCAGGGTTGATTAATAACCCTAAACTGGCACTTCAAATAATTAAAGAGGTAAAAAAGGCAGTTAAAAATAAAATACCTGTTTCGGTGAAGACTAGAATTGGTTATGATAAGCCAATGATTGAGGAGTGGATAGGTAAGTTATTAGAGGCAGAGCCGGTGGTAATTAGTTTGCACGGAAGAACTTTGAAGCAAGGTTATGGTGGATTGGCCGATTGGGAAGAAATTGGAAAAGCGGCTAAACTTTGTAAAGAAACGGAAACGTTGTTGTTGGGAAATGGGGATGTTAAGTCGGTTGAGGATGGAAAAGAAAAAATAAAAAAATATGGGGGAGATGGGTTTTTAATTGGCAGGGCGGCTTTTGGAAACCCTTGGGTGTTTAACAAAGGTGAGACCTTGGTTAAAAAATTTGAGGTGGCTTTGGAGCATGCCAGAAAGTTTGAGGAGTTGTACCCTGATGATAGGTTTTTTGTAATGCGAAAGCATTTAAGTTGGTACGCGAAAGGGTTTGATGGGGCGAAGGAGTTAAGAAGTAAGTTGGTGAGGTGTGATTCGGCTGAAGAGGTTAAGAAAGTGATTCTTGGGCAATAGTTGTTGGTTCGCCGTGGCCGGGATAAACTTTGGTGGTAGGTGGAAGTTTGGCTAGTTTTTGTAGAGAGTTTTGCATATCTTTGGAGCTTGAGTAGCTAAAGTCTGTTCTACCGATGCCGTTTTTAAACAGGGTGTCGCCTGAAAACAAGTGTGCACCTCCAAGGTGCACGGGGGAGAGGAGACAGATGGAGCCGGGGGTGTGACCGGGGGTTTCTATTACCTTTAAACTTTCTTTGCCAAATTTTATTTGGTCGTTTTGTTTTATAAATTTGTCTGGCGGGGGAGTTGGGTCGACCTGCCTTTGCAACCAGTACTGGGCGGACTTTTGGGTTTGTTTGTAAAGAGGTAAGTCTGCTTTGTGAAGCAGTATGGGGATATTAAAATTAAGTTTTAGTTCTAGTACGCCCAAAACGTGATCGAAATGGCCGTGGGTCAAAACGATATATTTAGGTTTTAGTTTTAGGTCTATTATTTCTTGGGTGATGAAATCGGCTTCGTCTGCCGGGTCTATGATTATGGCTTCTTGTGTCTTGGGGCACCAAACTAGATAGCAGTTGGTTTGTAGTGGTCCTAAACTTAATGTTTTGATTTCCATGTGGTTAGTATATACTGAGGTATATGAAAAACAATAATTTTGTGGTAGAATATGGGGTAGCTTAACGGCGGAAAGGAACATGATGAATGGCAACAAAAAAGAAATTATTAGATAGGAAGGTCCCGCACCAGCCGGTGCAGGATAGCAAAATGAGCTTGATGGATAGGCTTTTGAGTAAGTCTAAGGTTGAACCTAAAGCTTTAAGGCGTGGACAAGAGGTTGAGGGTGTGGTGTCTAACTTGGGTAGAAAGTTATTGCTATTAAATATTGGGGCAAAAACGGAAGGTATAGTAACGGGGGACGATGCGTTGGAAGTGGCAGATTTACTGGCTGAGTTGAAAATAGGAGATACGATAAAGGCTTTTGTGAAGTACCCGGAGAATGATCAGGGTCAGATTGTGTTGTCTTTGAAGAAGGCGGCGGAGGCTGGAAGGTGGGAGAAGTACGCTCAGATGATGGCCGAGGAAAAAGAAATAGATGTTGTAGGTCTAGAAGTAAACAAGGGCGGGATGGTGGTTAAGTGTGGGGAAATGAGAGGATTTGTTCCTACATCCCAGTTTGGAGAGAAGCATTTGGGTAAGATGGAAGATTTAATAAATACCAGTTTTAAGGTTAAAATAATTGAGGTAGATAGGGAACAAAATAGATTGATTTTTAGTGAAAAACAAGTGTCTGATTCTAAGGCGATGGCCAAGAGACATGAGGCTTTGGAGGGTGTAAAGAAAGACGAGAAGTTAGTGGGAACCGTGTCTGGAATTATGCCGTTTGGGGTGTTTGTGACGGTAAGTGTGGGCAAAGCTAAGGTCGAAGGATTGATTCATATTAGCGAGATAAGTTGGAAAAAGGTTGATGATCCTAATACCTTGTTCAAGGTAGGTCAAGAGGTAAATGTTCAGGTAATTGGAATTGAGAAAAAAGTGGGTAAGTTGAATTTGTCTATGAAACGATTGAGTAAGGATCCTTGGGATGATATTGAAAAAACTTATGCTGTGGGTACAAAACACAAGGGTAAGGTGGTGCGTTCGGCTCCTTATGGTGTGTTTATAAATTTTGAGTCGGGGATTGACGGCTTGATTCATGTAACCAACAAGCCGGTGGGTAGGGAGTTTGAGGTGGGTGAGGATGTAGAGGTGTTTGTAGAAAAAGTTGACGGTAAAAATAGACGAATGAGTTTAGGGATGGTGTTGACGGAGGTGCCGGTAGGGTATAAGTAATATGGATCCCGCATCAAGTGCGGGATGACAAGTCAATTTGTTTTAGGTGTTTGGTGTTTTCTGGGGAGATGGTTATTTTGTAACCTAGTGTTTTGGCTTCTTTTATTCTTTTGTCTTGAAAATTGACGGAGCGGATTTCACCCAAGAGTCCTAGCTCGCCAAAGGCGATGGCGTTGTTGGGGAGGGGTTTGTTTTTACTGGAGCTAATGATTGCCAAGGCAATTCCTAGATCTGCCCCTGGTTCTGTTAAGTTGTATCCGGCGGTGACGTTTACAAAAACGTCTTTGTTTCCCAGTGGTAGTTTTAGATGCTTGGTAAGGACGGCACAGATTAACTGTAGGCGATTTATATTGATTCCTTTGGCAACTCTTCTGGGAATTGCTAAATTAGAGGGGACAACTAGGGCTTGAATCTCTACTGTTAGTGGTCTGGTGCCTTCCATAATTAAACAAAGTGAAGAGCCTGGAGCATTTTCTACCCTGCCTTCTAGCATGAACTTTGAAGGATCTTTGACTTCTTCTAACCCCTTGCCTGTCATTTGAAAGATGCCGGTTTCGTCGGTGGGGCCAAAGCGATTTTTTACACTTCTGAGCAAGCGTAAATTGTGCTGTCTATCGCCAGAAAGCTCTAAAACTGAGTCTACCATGTGTTCAAGTAGTTTTGGTCCGGCAATGGAGCCTGATTTGGTTACGTGACCTATTAAGATGACTGGTGTTTGGGTTTCTTTTGCCATTCTGATAATTAAATTAGCGCTGTCTTTGATTTGAGATGGAGAGCCTGGAGAAGTGGGGTTTAGGTCGGTCTGAATTGATTGAATTGAGTCGATGATTACCAGGTTATACCTAGAAAGTGCGTTTTGATCTAAGATTGATTCTACATTTGAGGTGTTTAGTAAGTTTAGATTGTTGGTGTCTTTTTTGGTGAAACGGTTGATTCTGGTGGCTACCTGGGTTGAGTTTTCTTCTGAACAGACGTAAAGAACCTGATTTGATATAGTTTGAGATATTTTGATAGCAAGTTGGGTAAGTAAAGTGGACTTACCTATGCCTGGTTGACCCGTAAGAAGGTAAACTCCGCCCGGAGTTAGACCTTGGCCTAGCACTCTATCGATTTCACTGATTGATGTGGTTTGGTAGCTGGTTTGGGCGGATTGCAAGGTCTTTTTTGGAGTTTGTGGTTTAACCTTGATTCTAAGGGAGTTTTTTGATCCAGTTAATGGTTTTAAATATGATCCAGAGACCTGGGAAACGCTGTTCCATTCTTTACAGGCGGGGCACTGTCCAGACCATTTAGGGAAGTCGTTGCCGCAACTTGAGCACATAAAGATGTTTTTTTGTTTGGCCATGAGGATAGTTTAGCAGACAGATTCTGGACAAGCCAGAATGACGGATGAGGGAGTTATCCACAGAGGGTAAATGCGTGGTTCGGAACCACGATTTTGAGGGTGGAAGTGGGGGGTTAGAATTTTATGGGTTATGTGGAAAACGAGGGGTGGGTTTAATATAGGTTGATAAATTTGACAAAAAATGGTATATTTGGGTTTATATGAAAAAGATTGACTGAAGATCCGAAGCTTTTGTTGGAGGATTTGGAGCAATTGAGAGAGTTTGTAGAGAAGCGGATTGTTAAAGTAAGAACAGAAGGGGGTTTGGACTTGAAAAGTGAATAAACACAAAAAGAGCTTTATCGCCGTAGCCGAACTCGAACGACAAAGCTCTTCAGTTTTAGATTATTATCAGGACAGGTGATAATAATCTAAATAGCAGGTTAACATTTTTGGGATAATGATGTCAATAGGCTTTTTGACCTCTGGACTGTGGGCAGTGTGTTGGGCAGGCCGCTGCTCACAGTTTAGGAGTTATTAAGTAATTATTTCTTGCGGTGATGGAGATAGAGGATGATGGGGAGAATGGGTAGAAGTGCGAAACCAAGGAATTCTAGGAGTTGAGGGAGGTAGATGATGGTGAGGTTGTGGTTGCCTGGGGGGATAGTCCAGGAGTTACTCCAAGATGATTGTGTGGATTTTTGTTTGAGATTATTATTTAGAAGAACCCAGTAGGGGGAGTAGGTTTGAGAGAGGTTGAGAGTGGTGGATTCTGACGGTGAGGTTGAGACGGTGTAGAGGAATTCTGCGGGGTGGGTGGAGGTTTCAATGACAGGTCCCACATCGGAAGAGTGATCGCCAGAAGCGATCCCACTCAAGCGGTCAGAACCGTCCGATGAGAGACCTTCGGGCCCCTGAATCTGGATGTTACGGAGGAAGTTGAGGGGATAGGGGGAGATGGTGATGGATTTTATTTGGTTGATGGTGGGTTGGTTGCCAATTGATTGATTGAATAGGTGAAGGGTGTATCCGGGCGGCTCGTTTGGATTAGAGATGGTCTGGATGAAGGATCTATTTTCGAAGAGACGTTCATATACGTCGCAACGGTGAGTGGAATGATTTTCTAGACAGATGGTCATGGGTAGCCCTTTTACGTGTTGATAGTCTATTTGAATGAGGTAGTTGGTGGTGTGAGGCAGGTGACGAAGGTCTAGAGAGTCGCAGGTGGTGGCGTTTTGGGCAAAATAGGTAATAGAGTCTGGGGTGATAGTTTTGTTGACTGTGCCTTGGCGGAACTGGTTGCAGTTTCTTGCTTCTGGAAGTAATTGGTTTTGTTCTGGGGTTTGAGTGATGTTGAGGGAAGAATCGGGGTACGACCCTTCCTTGATTTGATAATCAAGGAGCCCGCGACTGTAGTCGCTCCTTTCAGGGTCGGACCCCTTTGTTGCTGGGATGGGGTTTAGTTGGAAACTGGTGGAGGCGAGGAGGGGGTGGAGGTTGGTAGTGATGTTTTGGTAGGTAATTTCTTGAATGAGGTTACTGTTATTGGCTTCTAGAATTAGATTAAGCTGTTGCTTTTCTTGTGTAAGTGGGGAAAATTGGCGGATAGTGAAGGGGAGTATTTTGGGGGAAAGAGGTTGGGGAGGGGTGGTGGAAAAGCCAAGATTTTTGGTGGTGATGTTGGTGTTGGCCGGGGTAGAGGTGGATGAAAAGTAGGTGTATTGAGTGGAGATGAGCCCTGGTGGGGTGAATGATGGTAGTGGTAAAGAAAGGCAGCCAACCACGTCTGTTCCCAGAAGAGAGATGGAGTTTGCGTAGGTGATTTTTTCGACATGACGGTCTTTTTTGTTGGTGTAGCATTGGTAGGGTACGGCGTCTTTTAGGGCGCTGGTGACATTGACTGATTGGGTGGGGGAGTTGGTATAGATATTGATGTTGACTTGGTCTTTGGTGGGAAGATATACGGTGGTTAAGGGATAAAATTCTGGTTGGCTTAGTAACTCGCCTGGTAAAACTAGTTCGAAATATTGGTTATATATTTCTAATATTAAGCTAGATTGGAAAAAAGGAATGTTTAGGTAGACGTAGTTGGGGGTAGAAGGAAGTAATGGGGAGATTTTTAGAAGGATTTGGTTGGGGAGTTTTTTGTAGGAGATTTCTACTGGCACGATGTTCTCTGTTTCGGTGTAAGAGGGGATTGTTAAAGGTTTGTTTTGGGTGTTTAATTGAGGAGTTAATTCGAGAAAGTTGTTTACTCGTTTATCTATGTTTGATTTATATATCAATATGTTATTATTTATGTTTTTTTCTAGTTTGAAGTTGCCGGAGGCGTTTAGCATGTTGATTAATTCTTCTGTTTTTAGGTCTTGATTTTCTTCTGGGGAGATAACAAATTTATCGATTAAAATCCAGTTGATGGCGTATTTATTTATTACGTTTTCAAATTCTTTTTGATTTTCGGAGTAGAGAGCGGCGTTGATTTCTTCATAATAGTTTTGGTTTTGTTTTTCCCAGACGTCGAAGGCTCTGTCTAGAATTGGTTGTTTGATGCCGTACCATAAGAAACCGGAGCCGCGGTATCCCCAGTTATAAAACTGCCATCCCCAGAAAGTGTATTGGGGGAAGTTGGCGATGCGGGTAGCGGGGTCTTGGTTTTTGAAGAAGTCAAAGGTTTCAAAGTATTCTGGTGGGATTTTTAATCTCATGCTTGATGAAATTAGTTGGCCGGAAAAGGCGGGAGAGGCAAAGATAAAAAGAGAAAGAGTCAGGGTAAAAAGGGTAAAAATATAGGTAAGTTGGCTGTGGAGGAAGGAGAAAAGGTCCAAGATGAAAATGCAGCCAATGCTGAAAAATAGAGAGTAGGTGAAAGCTAAAGGAGTGGAAAACTTGGTGAAGGGAGAGCGGAAGAGTTCGCCCAGTAGTGGAATTTTGCTGTTAATTAATAGTCCGCCGCCAAGTAAAAAGAAGAGGCAGATGATGGTGATGGAGATTATGGTTGGGGCCAGACGTAGATTTTTTTTGAAGGCATAGTAGATGCCGGTTAGAATTAAAACAAAATTAAGATTGCCGATGAGGTTGATGAGTGGGTTTGCTAGATGCTGGCGCCAGGGGAGAAGTAGGTAGGTGAATTTATTGTCTAGACCTAGGTCTAGAAAGTTAAAGAGATAACCTTTAAGAAGGGCAAGACTTTTGAGGTTAGCAAACTCTAGATTTCTAAGGTAGGTTTCTGGAGTAGAGATTAAGTTTATTTTGGCTTGTTCGCCTACGTGACCGTTGGTTAAGACAAAAAAGATAACTGGAATTAACCAGTAGGCTTGGGTGATGAGGATGGAAGCGAAGGTGACAAGGACGGTCCTTGTCAGTTTGATGACGGGGAGGAGAGAGAGGATGAGGACGACGAAAAGGGTTTCTACGTAAAATGATGGGGCGGCGAGGAGGTAGACGATGATGAGGTGGAGATAATGGCGTTTGTTGGGTTGTTTGAGGTAGTTAAGGGTAACTAGAAGAAGCCAGGGGAAGAATCCGAAAAAGCTGGTGAAGGTTTCAAAGGGGACAAAGAAGTTTTGGACGGTGGAAAGGTTTAGAAGATAGAATAGTCCACCTAGGAGAGCGGCGAAGGTTTTGGTGTTTTTGTCGAAGGGTAGCCTGATACCCCTTTGTTTTAGGAGTTGATTTTTGATGAAAAAGTAGACCCCTAGTGGTCCAATGGTGAGCATGGAAAAGGTCCAGAGGTAGCGGAGGTTTTGGGCGGGGACACCCAAAAGATTAAGAGTATAAAGAATGATTTGGCGGGGTAGGTCGGCGGCGTGGGCCATGCCACCCAGGAGTCCTAATCCTTGGTATTCTTGCCAGACTGAAAGAAAAGAGCGCTTGATGTTCATTGGGAAATTGAACTCTGGGTGGAGATTGTCCCACCCTGTTAACCAGGTGCCTGGTTGGTAGTTTAAGAAAGCTATGATTAGAGAGATGGTGATGAGGGTGAGTGGTGCCCATAATCTTGCAGTTCCGAACTGCAAGATTTGGAGGCGTTTTTTACGACGGAATATTTTGAATGAAAGTTTACTGGACATGATTTAAGTTTAGCAGATGGGTAGAGTTGACAAGATGTATAGAGTAATGTTATATTAATATTATGTTAATACCTACAAAGGCAAATATTAGTACGGTAACGGATATGAGAGTTGATACCTTAGGTTTACTTAAAAGAGTAAAAAGGGACAACTTTAAATATGTGTTTAATAGATCTACGCCAGAAGCGGTGCTTTTAAGTATGATGGAGTATGAGAGAATGCTGGAAAGATTGGAGGATGCTGAGGATAAATTGGTAGCCTTAACTATGGTAAAAGAGAGTAAGGGTAGAGGGGTGAGTTTGAAGACGGCTGCAAAAAAATATGATGTCGAAATTTGAGGTACGATTTTCTGATAAGGGCTGGAAAAAATTGCAAAGACTGGGAAGAACTGATGTTAAAAGAGTAATTAAAAAAGTGGCTGTTTTGAGAGAATATCCAAGTGTCTCTGGAGACGTTAAAAAAATGTCGGGAACCAAATTGAAGTTGTATAGATTAAGAATTGGAGATATACGGGCAATATTTGAGGTTGATGGCACCTCTGGTATTGTTTGGATAATTGGGGTGGATTATAGAGGGCGGGTTTATAGGGGCTGGTAGGGTTGGTATAATATGATTAATATGGATAAAGATGAAGAGATTGTTGAGGTAGAGCCTAATAAAAAATGGATTGGCAGGCGGTTGAAGGATATGTCTAAGGAGCTTTTGGCGTTGAATCCGGTGCCGGAGGTGAGGTGGGTGGTTGGTGGTAAAAATGATGATCGGAAAACTAGGGTGGTGCCAGGTGAGCTAGCGGTTTCAAAGGAACATAAAGTGCCAGCTGAGATGGTTAAGTTTGCCCGAAAAAGATATGGGGATGACGTGGTGATATATATGAAAGATGGATTTTATTTAATAAAGTTATTTGAGGATGATGGGTCTAAGCAGGGCAGGCCAGTGGGAATTGCTGAGATTGGGGTGCGAGATGGGGCTTGGTATGTAAGGGAAAGTAGGGTGGCAAGAAACAGGTGGAAGGAGCTTTATCAAGAATTGTTTGTGGCTCAGTATGGGGGAAAAGCGTTGGATGAGTTTTTGAATAGGGGTTGAGAGTGCACCTTGGAGGTGCACGGTGGTGGGTTTGACATACCAAACATACTATGGTATAAAATATACTATGAAGCAAAAAATGGTGGTGACTAACTTGAGGATGCCTGAGGTGGATTGGTTGCAGGTGAAGTCGATGGCGGCAGAGAGAGGTATGAGTGTGAATGCGTATGTAAGGGTGGTGATTGATGATTTTTCTAACAAAGATATGTTGGCGGTTAAAGGCAGAATGGATAGAGCTAGGGCACCTATTTGGAAATTGCCTGAGTTAGCTAAAGGAAGTAATAAAGATAAGGGTAAGTATGAGTTGTCTGAGGATGACAAAATAATTTATGGTTTGGATGAGTAAGATTTTCATTGATACTAGTGGTTTTAAAGCCTTGGTAGATGAAAAGGATGAGTTTCATAGTAAAGCAGTAAAGTTGTGGGGAAAGTTATTGAGGTTAGATGATGGTTTTGTAGTTTCTAATTATATTCTGGATGAAAGTTTGACCTTGGTAAGGATGAGAAGAGGTTTGGATAAGGCCTTGAAACTACGTGATTTTATAGCGGAGAGTTCGCAAGTAATTAAGATATATAGAGTAAGCATTGAGGATGAAAGAGGTGCCTGGAAGTGGTTTGAGAAAGATTGGAGTAAGTTATCCTTTACTGACTGTGTGAGTTTTGCTTTGATGGAAAGGTTGGGGATAAAGCGGGTGTTTGGGTTTGATAAACACTTTGAACGGGCTGGATTTGGGCTGGTAAAATGATGGATTTATTCGGCGATTTTACTATTTGGTTGGGGTTTTTCTTGTCTGGAAACGGCGGATTGGGCGATGCGGGTAAGGTTGGTATTGGAGGCGGACAAAAACTGCTGGCTGGCTTTGAGCTCTTTTTCTAAGATAGCATTTTCTTTTTCTAGAGAGGTTATTTTTTGTTCCAATAAACTGATCTGAGCTTGGCTTTGAGCCTCTTTTAAAGCTTGTTGATGTTCAAAGTTGCGACCGAGATCGGTGGTGTTTTGCTTGACGGCTTCGTCTACTGCCTTGATTATTTTTTCGTCTATAGTTTCGGCTAGTTTACGCAGGTGTTTTAATTCATCTTCGGCCTGACTGAGTTCTTGTTGACGTTTATTGATGTCTGCCTCTGTTTGTTGTTTGGTTTGTTGGAGTTCGTCGTTTAGATTTCTTTTGCGCTTGTTGAATTCGTAGAGAAATTCCTCTTCTTCTTGTTTGAGTTTTGTGGTTTGTTGGAGTCGATCAGATTCGATTTGGTCTTGTTGATTTTGTTTGATTTTTGTAAATGTTTCCAGGGTTTGGTTTATTTGATCGAGATTACTTATGGTTTGTTCAACCTCGTTATCTAGAAGTTGGTGGAGGTTGGCGAGGCTTTGTTTGATTGTTTTACTGGAGGAGATGGAAAGTTTTTGGGCTTGGACAGCTAGGACTGGAGTGGCTGGTTTTTGGGCTAGTTCGCTTAGGAGCTGTTTGTAGGCGTGCCAGATGTCTGGTTTGGGGCTTTTATAGGTTAAGTCTGTTTGTGTTTGTTTCGGCATAGGGAGATTGTAGCATGGATTTTATTTTTGTGCTAGTATTAATTTATGGCGTTGACTAAAGGTGATTTACAAGCGATTGGGAAGATGATGGATAAGCGGATGGATAAGCGGTTTGCGATAGCGTTTAGTGATAAAGTTTTGGGTAAAATTATTAGAAGGCAGATAAATAATGCTTTGGAAGACGTGGTGTTTCCTAGGTTTGATAGTTTGGAGAAAAGGTTTGATGGTTTGGAGAAAAAAGTAGATAGGAATGCTAAAAAGATTGACAATATGGATAGACGGGTATTTAGGGTGGGTGATCGTTATGCTGAAAGGTTGGATGAGCATGAAAAACGGATTGGTTCTTTGGAAGCGCAGAGACTGATTATGAGGGGATGAATTTTAATTTGACCAGAGGTTGAGGTGGTTTTGTTTGTAGTATAATGAAATTATGAATGATATGGTGAGTAAAATGGTGCCAGTATTTAAGAGTTATGGTGTTAAAAAGGCAAGTTTGTTTCCTGTCTTCCGCACTTTTCTCAAAGACAAGCCTTTGTCCTTAAAAGTGTGCCTGAATAACTAGGCTTTTTCGCAAACTGGGTGTCCCGTTGGTAGAATTTAAGAATGTTTGTAAGGAGAAAGAGGAACAAGAGTGG
>JAHJQJ010000064.1 GCA_018819325.1 Patescibacteria group bacterium | reverse complement strand
TAAGCAGAGTCCACCTCCAGCCCCTCGCCCTCCAAGGCTTGGGGTCCGCCATGTCGGCCGAGTAGTCGCAAAAGACAGCTAACTAGATCACCTTAGTTATTCTCTTTAAACCAAGTTCGAGCCAAGTTGTATACTCGCGCCCATTTGCGACTTGTCGGGCGGCACCGCAGTGCCGACCACGGATTTTGCTGGATACGGCGCTCAATTCAGGCTTCGGCCTTCATTGAGTAAAGTAGTTATATATATTTTCCCTTGATAGCTAACTTTGAATATTTAAAGTATATCTTGACAGTAATTCATAAACATATTAGAGACATTAGAGGAACATTTTAATATCTCTAATCTACCCGAACATATATCTCACCTGTTCTTGATACGTGTCTAGCATGTACTAGACACGTACTCTTGACAAGTGAATATCCTGTCTTCATACTGGATATATATTCGGGTATCTTTAGGGAATGTTTATGAACCAGACTAAAAAGGAAATTCCAAAAGCTAAATACATAATCTACGCCAGACGATCAACAGAAGACGATGAAAGACAGCAGATGTCCATTCCTTCTCAGCTAGAGGAAACCAAAAAGTTTGCAGAAAGTAACGGTCTGACCATAATCGATACTCTACTTGAAAGTAAAACAGCCAAAAAGCCTGGTAGAAAAATATTTAATCAATTACTGTCTTTCATCGAATCAGGCAAGGCCAACGGCATCATTGCCTGGCACCCAGACCGTCTGGCTAGAAATGCAGTTGACGCAGGAGCAATAATGCACCTTGTGGACACTGGTAAGCTTTTAGATCTTAAGTTTCCTTCCTTTTGGTTTGAAGACACACCGCAAGGCAAGTTTATGCTCTCTATGGCCTTCAGCCAATCAAAGTATTATGTAGACTCCTTGGCAGAGAATACCAAAAGGGGACTACGTGCCAAAGTAAAAAGGGGAGAGATGCCAGGCAGAGCACCTTGGGGGTACCGAAACGACGCCTTAGCTAAAAAAATCAAGGTTCATCCAAAGAAAAGCCAAGCAGTCATTGATCTTTTTAACCTCTACCTCAAGGGCGGTATGACCTTTGATCAAGGTGCAAAGTTTCTAGCTAACAGAGGTATTCTCTCTCGTACTAATAAACTGCTAAATAAAGACAGAATTAAATCTCTCCTAACCAACCCTTTTTACTACGGCTACTTCAAGTACAAAGGTGAACTCCACAAAGGAGTTCATAAACCCTTGATTTCCAAAAAGCTTTTTGATCAAGTCCAAGAAGTGGTTGGAAACAGGTGTTTCAAGAAGTCAAAGCAAGCTCTTGACCTACCTTTCACGGGTTTAATCAAGTGTGGTAGTTGTGGCATGATGATTACAGCCGAACAACAAACTAAACACTACAAAACTACAGGTAGAGTTGCAAAGTATGTTTACTATCGTTGCACCAAGAAACACAAAACCAAAGTCTGCCACAACGTCCCCATTAACCAAGACCAGCTTTTACCCCAGATTGATCGAATAATCCAAGAACTGGCTTTACCCAAGGGTTGGAAAGATAAATTTCTAGACAGACTAGCTATGGAGGAGAAACAAGTGGCTGAGGACACAGACTTGTTAACTCAACCTATCAAACAAAAGCTTGAAGACTTAAAACCCAAGCAAGACAGAATCCTAAACGCTTTTGTTGACGGAGTAATACCCCAAGAAATTTATCTTTCCCAAAAGAATGAGTTAGTTTCCCAGAAACAAACACTTGAAGACAAACTAACTCAATTAATCACTAAACCCAATGCTTGGATTGAACCTTTCCGTGAATGGATACTATTATCCCATTCAGCCAACAAAATCTTAAACTCAGATACCAAACCAGAAGAGAAACGACGATTCTTGAGAAAAACAGGATTGAACCTGTTTTTACAAGAACGAAAGCTCCGCCGTATCCAGCAAAATCCGTGGTCGGCACTGCGGTGCCGCCCGACAAGTCGCAAATGGGCGGGGCTGACCGGACTCGAACCGGCGACATTCTCCTCGACAGGGAGACACTCTAACCAACTGAGCTACAGCCCCAAGATAACTGTATTTTACAACAAAACCAACTTAACTTGTCATTCTGGGGACAAAGCGAAGCGGAGGACTCCAGAATCTGATTCTGGATGCGTTCGAAGACTCACTTACCAGAATGACGGACGGGGCGCGGATGGCAAGAGAAATGTGCTAAACTAAATAAGTTATTAGTTAATATAACCCATGGAATTTTTATATCTAGTCATCGGTCTTTCGGTATTAGTAGTTTTCTACATAATCTCTAATTACAATTGGTTCCAAGCCACTCTAGTCAGAATAAAGGCCAGTATTCAAGACATTGGCAATCAACTAAAAAGGCAAGCTTCACTAATTCCCAACTTAGAATCATCCGCCAAAGGCTATCTAAAGCACGAAAAGGGAATTTTCAAGTCCTTAACCGACGCCAGAAAAGCCGTGGACGCCGCCAGTAAGTCCGGCAACATGAGTGATATCACCAAGGCCTCTGATAGCCTAAGCAAGGTTCTTCCCCAAATCCAAGTACTGGTAGAAAGCAACCCAGAAATCAAGGGGTCTAACGTGGTCACCAAGCTAATGGATGAATTGCGTGACACCTCTGACAAACTCATGTACGCCAGAAGAACCTTAATAGATCTTTCTGCCGACTTTAACCAGAAAATCATGGTCTTCCCCTCAAACATGGTGGCCAACCTTTTTAGGTTCAAGCAACAAAAGGGTCTAGACACTCCAGATAGCGGAGCTCATCTGGAGGTAACCACGGCAGAAACCAAAGACGTCAAAGTTTCTCTGTAAATTTCAAAATGAAAAACGTCTACGAACTAGTCGACGCCAACAAAAGAAAAAGCAATCTGGTTATTATCCTATTCATTGCTTTTGTCACCGCCGCAGGCTATTTAATGGCCTACAGTTTTGGTTACGACTTAAGCTTGGTGGGTATTGCATTAATCATCTCTGGGGTAATTAGTTTTGCCAGCTTCTATTACTCTGACAAGATTATATTAAGCATCTCTAAAGCCATCCCAGCCACCCGTAAAGATCATTTTCAGTTTTACACGGTTACAGAAAACCTGTGCCTGGTTGCCAGAATTCCTCAACCCAAGTTGTTTGTAATCAATGACACAGCCATGAATGCCTTTGCTACTGGCAGAGATCCAGAGCACGCCGTAGTGGTAGCCACCACTGGATTACTAGACAAACTAAACAGAACCGAACTAGAAGGCGTTGTTGCCCACGAACTAAGCCACGTTAAAAACTTTGACATTCGCCTAATGGGAATTGTTACCGTTTTAGTAGGCATGATTACCTTATTGGCCGATATATTATTACGCACCAGAATACGCGGTTCCAAGCGCGACGATTCCGGTCAACTAGGGGCTATTATTTTTATAATCGGGCTTATATTAACTCTCTTATCACCCTTAATTGCCAACCTAATTAAACTAGCCATCTCCCGTCGTCGTGAGTTCTTAGCCGACGCTTCTGCCGTCAAATTAACCAGATATCCGGCTGGTCTAGCTAGTGCCCTTAAAAAAATTAGCCAAGATACCGAACCGTTAGAAGCCGCCAACAAAGCCACTGCTCATCTGTATATTTCCAATCCACTCAAGAACACCCATGGCGCCATTGGTTGGTTTTCCAAAGCATTTAATACCCACCCGCCAGTTGCAGAACGCATCAAGGCCCTTTCCTGATAAGATTAAGTCTGCCATGATTAAATTCACCCATCTACATGTTCACTCAGAATATTCCCTTTTAGATGGGCTTTCTAAAATTTCCCAAATAATTCAAAGAACCAAAAAGTTTGGGCAAAAAGCAGTAGCCCTTACCGATCACGGCAACATGTACGGAGCCATAGATTTTTACAAAAAAGCCATCAAGGAAAACATTAAACCCATTATTGGCTGTGAAGTTTACGTTGCCAAAAAAAGCAGGTTTATAAAAGAAAAATCCGACTCAAACCACCTGGTTCTACTAGCAAAAAACCATCAAGGTTACCAAAACCTAATGAAACTGACTACTTTGGCCCACACAGAAGGTTTTTATTACAAACCCAGAGTAGACAAAGAACTTTTAGAAAAATATCACCAGGGAATAATTGCCACCACCGCCTGCCAAGCCAGTCGAGTTAACCAACTGATTATTGGAGACAACCCAAAATCAGCCAAAAAAGAACTGCAAGAATTAGAACAGATATTTGGCTCGGGCAATTTATATATAGAACTACAAAGGCACCACTTTGACCAATACAGTAAAAATGATCAAGTTCCCAAAGAAATCAAAGGCAAATTACTAGAGATTCATGCAAACGAACTAAAAGCAGAAAAACAATTAATTGACTTCAGTAGGGAACTAGGCATTCCTCTGATAGCCACCAATGATGCCCATTACATAGAAAAAGAAGACGCCAGGGCCCAAGACGCCATTGTCTGTGTTCAAACCGGCAAACTAACCTCTGAGATCAACAGATTAAGATTCATAGATACTCCAGATTTTTATCTTAAATCTCCTCAAGAAATGGAACAAAAGTTTCAAGATTTACCAGAAGCTATTACCAACACCGGTAAAATAGCCGACCAAGTAGATATAAAAATCTCGCTTGGTCAGTGGTGTTTTCCCGAAATTGACTTTCCTAAGGGAAAAACTGCCAAGGAAACCTTAAAAGAAATGGCTTATCAAGGAGCAAAAAAAAAGTTTACCAAGATAACCAAAGAAATAAAAAAACGGATAGACTACGAACTAGACATTATCGACAAAAAAGGCTACTCGGCGTATTTTTTACTCTTCGCAGATCTAGTAAACTACTGTAACACAGCAGGTATTTATACCAACACTAGAGGTTCTGCCGCCGGCTCATTCGTTTCATACTGTTGTGGAATTACCACTGTTGACCCATTAAGATTTAACCTACCATTTGAAAGGTTTTTAAACCCCTTTAGGCCTTCCCCACCAGATATAGACCTAGACGTCTCCGATGACAGACGAGACGAAGTCTTTACCTATTTAAAGGATAAATACGGTCATGAAAAGTTTGCCCAAATCTGCACCTTTGGGACAATGAAGGCTAAAGCGGCCATTCGCGACATTGGTAGAGTGCTGGGCATGCCATACTCCGAGGTTGACAGAGTTGCCAAACTCGTCCCTCTTGGCTCCCAAGGTTTCCCCATGACCATCAGTCGAGCTTTGGAAATTACCCCAGAATTATCTCAGGTTGAAAAGGACGACCCAAAAATTAAAGACTTACTGGACTTATCAAAAAAAGTAGAAGGTAACACTCGCCACATTTCAGTGCACGCTTGCGCCTTGGTTATTTCACCCGAAGTTCTAACTAATTTTACTCCACTACAGTTTGAGCCAGGCGGAGACAAAAAAATAATCACCCAGTACGAAATGCACGCCTGTGAAGACGTAGGCTTAATTAAGTTAGACGTTTTGGGTATTAGAAATTTATCAATTTTAGCCAATGCCATAAAACTGGTAAAAATTCTTCATAAAAAAGAAATAGACATCCACCAAATACCCCTAGACGACCCCAAGACCTTTGAGATGCTTTGTAACGGCGAAACCTTTGGTATTTTTCAGCTTGCCAGTACCGGCATGACCAAATATTTAATGGAATTAAAGCCAGAAAAAATAGACGACATCATGGCCATGGTTGCCCTATACCGCCCCGGCCCCATGTCCTTTATTCCCGAATACATCAAAAGAAAACACAACCCCAAGCTGGTTAAATACTTCGACTCCAGAATGGAAGAATTCCTAGGTACCAGTTACGGCATTATTACCTATCAAGATGATGTTTTGTACATTGCCATAAAATTAGCTGGTTACACCTGGAAAGAAGTAGACAAGTTTAGAAAAGCCATAGGTAAAAAAATCCCAGAGGAAATGAAAAAACAACACGCCAAGTTTGTAGACGGTTGTGTTAAGGGGGGAATGACCAAAGAAAGAGCAGAGGATCTGTTTAGCCAAATAGAAACCTTCGCCGCCTATGGGTTTAACAAATGTGTAACTGGGGACACCAGTGTATGGGTTAATGATAAGCCAATAAAAATAAATGACTTAATCAAAACCAAAATGAGTCTAGACAACAAAACCCTTTCACTATCAGATGATCACAAAATCATCCAACAAAAAATCAAGCAAGTTATACCAAACGGCAAAAAGTCCACATTCACACTTAAAACTAGATCTGGTAGGTCTATTACCGCCACAGGCAATCATCCATTCTTAACCTTTTCGGGTTGGAAAAATCTAGAAGATTTAGTTGTTAAAGACAGGATTGCAATAGCTGGAAAATTACCAGAAACAAACAGTAAAAATTTAAATGAGACCGAAGCAGGAAAGCTTGGGCTTGGTGGTAAAAAGGCTACGGAAAAATTCATTCCTTCAGAAGTTTTTAGTAGTTCCAACAAACCCATCTCTATCTTTTTGGCCAAATTATTTATGGGAGATGGTTGTTTCGACACAAAATCACTCTTGGTTTATTACTCCACTTCCTCCAATCAACTTGCCTCAGATCTTCAAAGTCTCTTATTAAAATTTGGTATTAGCTCTCAAAGATACACCAAAAAATTCAAAATAAAAACTGGCACAAAAATAGGTTACACCGTAAACATTTCTCACCAAAAAAATCTAGACCTTCTTCATAAACAGCTCAGCCCATATCTTATAGGCAAGAAAAAAACACAATTTAAAGACATTGTAAATCATTCACAAGTAAGACATCTAAAGCAGCCACAACAACTTAAGGTTTCAAGTTTAGATAGTTTACCTTTAGAAATAATGGATCTGGTTAGACAAGAAATGTCTAACCAAAAAATTACAATAAATAATATCAGCAAAGAACTAGGGGTCTCTGAAAGGGCTTTTAGTAAGGATAAACGCAAAAGAGGGTATACAAAAGAACTAATTGCTCTAATTAATACAAAATTGAAGTCAAAAAAAATATCTTGGTACTTAGAATCAGATATTTACTGGGACGAAATTAAAGAAATAAAGAGTAGCGGTATAAAGCAGACTTATGATCTTTCTATTCAAGGTACTCACAACTTCATAGCTAATGATTTTGTTGTTCACAACTCCCACGCCGCTAGCTACGGAATAATAGCCTACTGGACAGCTTATGTAAAAGCTCATTACCCAATTGAATACATGACCGCCTTAATGAGTGCCGAAGCCACCAACACAGACAAATTTATAGAAGCCATAAGCGAATGTGAGACCTTGGGGATAAAAGTTCTGCCACCAGATATAAACGAATCCTTAACCGACTTTACCATAGTAGACATTAAAAAAGACCAAGTCTTGCCAACCGGTAGAGCTAAAGATCAAGGTAAAGCTATTCGCTTTGGTTTAAACGCCATAAAAAACGTTGGGGAGGCGGCCTTAGAATTCATTCTTAAAGCCAGAAAGGACAGTCCTTTCTGCTCATTCTCAGACTTCCTAAACAGGGTCAATCTCCAAAAGGTAAACAAAAAGGTAGTAGAGTCTTTAATAAAGGTAGGCGCTTTTGACAACTTTGGCCCACGCACCGCTCTTTTAGCCTATCTTCCTCAAGCCAGAGACGCTTCCATAAAATTATCAAAAGAAAAACTCTCCGGCCAAGTTAGTCTATTTGGAACGGCCGAAAAAGACCTAAAAAACCTTAAGGACAAAATTCCTAATGTGGAACCAGCCCCATTAACAGAACTGCTAAAAAATGAAAAGGAACTTTTGGGAGTATATCTTACCGATCATCCAATTAAATCTTTAAGTAGTCAAATCAGCAATCGTTTAACCCATAAAATTAACCAATTAAGCGCCGATATGAAAGGTCAAGGCGTATCTGTAGCCGGAATGATCGCCTCGCTTAGACTAGTCAACACTAAAAAGAACAACTCACGTATGGCCTTTGCCACCATGGAAGACGAACTGGGCAAAATAGATATTGTCATCTTCCCCCAACTTTATAAAGAAACGGCCCACATCTGGCAAAAAGACAACCCCGTTATTGTTACTGGTAGGGTAGACAACAGAAACGACGAACTATCACTAATAATAGAAAATGTAGAAGAGTTAAACAGCGATTTATTAGCCAAACAATCAGAAACTCTAGAAATACCTAGGGGGACAGATAAGAAAATCATGTTAAAAATAAGCCAAATTTTAAAAAACAACCCAGGCAATCAGTCCGTAACTATAATTATAAAAAACGGAACTACCGATAAAAGAATCAACCTACCGTACAAAGTAAATCTAACTGAAACAATCAAGAAGAAAATAGCCTCTCTTTTGTGATAAAATATGCCAGATTATGAACAGAACTAAATGGAATGACCAGGTAACCTTTCATGTTGGTGATACCATTAAGGTGCATCAAAACATTGTAGAGGGCGAAAAAAAACGTACTCAAATATTTAGTGGACTAGTCATTCGTATTAAGGGTCACCAAGGTTTGACCTCGTTTACCGTTAGAAAAATCTCTTCCTCTGGTGTCGGCGTAGAAAGAATATACCCTCTTAACGCACCAATAATCCTAAAAATAGAAGTTGTTAAGCAGGGTAAAGTAAAAAGGGCCAAGCTCTATTATCTAAGAGACAGGATTGGTAAAAAAGCCACCAAGGTTCAAGACAGTTTTGTAAAAAAGCAAGACATAGAAGCAGTAGAAGATCTAAAACCTTCCACCTCCGAGGTGGAAGAAAAGGTTGAAAAAACAGAACCAGAAAAGAAACCGGACGTAAAACCACTGGAAGCCAGCAACAAATCCGAACTTAAAAAAGAAGCCCGAGCCAGAAGAAAAGCCAAAAAGAAACAAAAAACGGAGCGTAAAGAACGCAAGGACATTAGATAAGGTAAAATATATCCCAGCTACGGGTCCGTAGCTCAGTTGGTTAGAGCACCTGCCTTTTAAGCAGGGTGTCGTGGGTTCGAGTCCCACCGGACCCACTATAGGCCCCGTCGTCTAGCGGTTTAGGACACCAGGTTTTCATCCTGGAGATCATGGGTTCAAATCCCATCGGGGTCACACGAGCGTAAAATCACTACACATAGTGCCGTAGATCCGAACCATTTGGAGAGTTTTGCTATTTTAGCTTAGAGGACTATCATAAACTTCTTTAGTTTCCTTGTTTTACCCTTAACGATTCCTTTCCTGTCTTCCGCAATGGGACACCCTTGAAGTTTAGAAGTTAGGCACGATTGTGGATAACGTCATAGAGTAGTTTTTGTTCTTCATCCATCTTAAGTAGAGTTTTTGTTTTGACCTCTTCTCCAGGTAATTGGTATT
>JAHJQJ010000063.1 GCA_018819325.1 Patescibacteria group bacterium | reverse complement strand
TATATCGATCAGATTCCTGCTCCACAATGGCTCAATCCAAATGAAATATTAAATTTAAGTTATTATCAAAACACCAAAAACCCACACCAGGCCTACAAAAAATTTGTCGAGGGTAAACAAACAAATCCAGAAATAATTTCCAAGCTTACTCTCGAGAATTAACTTACCTCACTACTGTTCCCACACCAACCTTTTTTCCTACAGGAATAAGCTCCACTCCATCATCGTCCAAATCAGCCATTATCATCATTCCTTCACTTTCTTCTTCTCCCATCTTTTTAGGCTCCATATTAACCAAAAATATATACTTCTGACCCACCAAATCTTCTGGTTTATACCATTTTTTTATTCCACTAAAAATTATTCTCTTTCCTATTTCATCTCCAAAATCTACTTCCAATCGTAAAAGCTTGTTACTCCACTCAGGCACACTAGCCTCCACCACCTCACCCACCCTAAAATCTAATTTTTCAAAATCAGAATACGAAACGCTCTTTTTCATTTGACACTTAAACTATTTTTTATCCCTATTGCTTCATATACCTCTTCTAGGGTCTCTCTGGCAACTTTCTTAGCTTTTTCCGCCCCTTCTGCCAATACTCTTTTTACCAACTCCATATCCTCTTCCAATTTCTTGCGCCTCTTTCTTGCCGGTTCAAACAAACGTTTGTGGGCCTCAAACAACCTTTCCTTTACTTCCACATCCCCCACCCTACCATCCCTATATCTATTTTTTAAATCCTCCACCTCTCCCTTATCATCATTAATTAAATCATGATAAATAAACACTGGGTTACCTTCTACCTTACCTGGGTCGGTTACTTTTTTTCTATTAGGGTCAGTAAAACAACTCATTATTTGTTTTTTTATTATCTCTTCATCTTCAAATATACCAATCACGTTTCCCAAACTTTTACTCATCTTTCTTTCTCCATCCGTTCCCACTACTTTTCCAACTTCTTTAGATATTACTGGTTCAGGCAATCTCAAAACTTCTTGTTTTACCACCTTATTAAATTTCTCAGCAATATCTCTAGTTATTTCTATGTGTTGTCTCTGATCCTCACCAACTGGCACACCATCTGGCTTGTAAAGCAAAATATCCGCCGCCATTAAAATTGGATAATTAAAAAGCCCCATGTTAATAGAGTCAGGTTTCTCTCCTTTTTGCAACTTATCCTTAAACGCATGCATGCGCTTCATGTGTCCTAAAGACACAAAGTTAGCAAGAACCACCGCCAGCTGAGAATGTTCCGGCACATCAGACTGTCTAAAAAATATAGATTTCTCAGGGTCAAGTCCTAAACTTAAATAATCCAAAACCACCGCCACGATATTTTTCTCTAGTTCACCTTTGTCCTGAACCGTTGTTAAAGCATGAAGATCAGCAATAAAATAAAAGGTCTCGTCAATCTTTTCTTGCAACTCAACCTGCGGTTTCACCGCCCCAAAATAGTTTCCAATATGAAGAGCACTCCCGCTTGGTGTTATACCTGATAAAACTCTATTAATCATTAATGTTTGTTTCTTGTAATTTGGTTTATTGGTTATTATTTATATATTGTAGCAGGGGAGGGACTCGAACCCTCGACCTCCGCCTTATGAAGACGGCGCTACTAACCATCTGAGCTACCCTGCCAGGTAATCCTTATTCTAGCACTACACAGCCATCCCCGCCAACCACCCATAATTTATTAGAAACTTGACAAAGCTTGCCAAACCTTGCTATAATTACAACCATGAACACCGTAAACATCTCTTTAACCCAAAATCAAGTCAATCAAGTCAATCAGGCCACAATCAACTTAGGATTCGCTAGCAGAAGCGAATTTTTTAGGGCTCTGTTAAGAAAAACTCTATCCAGCCCCATTACCCTTGAAGAAGTCAAATCTTATCCTTTTGTCTCCCCTACTACAAAAAATTCTCAAAAAATCATTTCCAGTTTCAAAAAAACAGGTCAATACTCTACAAAATTCCTAAACGACCTCAAAGAAGGCTTAAATAACAGCCCATACTTTCAATAATGGCCACAATTCTTCCTCCAAGCAAGAAAATTTTTCCTTCATGTGCCTGTTCTACTTGCCAATTAGTCTTTCTATCTGTGCCATGACTAGGTAAATTAGGATAAATATGCTCCCATTCAGTACCTACAACAGGTCCTGGCGTGGGACCAAGGACAGGCACGCCACCTCGTTTTAGGTTATCAAGTTTGGGAGAAAATATAATTTCTTTACCATCAACAGTCAAAGATTTAAGGTCGGCTCCATCAGTCTGTATTTCTGCTCGCACTCTCTCGCTTTTTAGCACTAAAATTTCCGGACCAGATAATGATTCCTTTCTTATTAATTCTGTCATAGTAAACACATATTATAACTCAGCCATCCCTGCCAACCACCCCCTCATTTTTCTAAGTAAATTCAAACTTCTACGAACTCTAATTCTTAACACACCAAAATATTCACCTCTATTTAGATAAACCTTCTTCCATTTTGTTTTCTGATAAAACGGTTTCGCAAACTGTTCTTTCTCCACCCCAAGTTCTTTCATCCAAAATTTTTCAATCTCACCAATTCTATCTTTATGAGATTCGTTTGCCGTGACCCTAAACAATAAATCTTTTTTTGAAACTTCTAAACAACGCTCCAGCCAAGAAATATAAAACTTTGCCATATTCGGGTCTGATGTTCCCAAACCAAGCCCGCTCTCATCTTTATGTTTAAAACCTTCAGCCCAATATAAAGCGACTCCAGCCATAAACAGATCTCTCTTTGTAAGCTTTCCAACGTCTCTTTTTCCGTCTTTAAACAGCTTATTTGTCAATCTAACTACATCCTTAGTTCTTTGATCTTGATACTTCTTTCTACCTTCTTGCAGTTTTTTAAATAATACTGGATCCATACCTTAATTTACCCATATATTACCCGAATTGTCAAGTAGGACTATTAATGGTAAAATACACACCATTAACATGCGGGCGGGAGGTAAGTATCTCGTGAGGCTCTTTGATGGGCCCTTATACAGGCAACTGTATCCGAAAATCTGGCTATATCGGTGAAACCCTGCATCACAGGGCAATGCCGAGGGAAGTTGTAATTAACCCCG
>JAHJQJ010000062.1 GCA_018819325.1 Patescibacteria group bacterium | reverse complement strand
GTTTTTCATCTTAACTTAAGTTTAACAAGAACCCAAGCATGTGTCAAGAACAATTTATGGATGTATCAGCATATTTATGTACTTACAAGATGATCAGAGAAGTGGTTTGGTAAAACCCATTCAGGAGGTGTGAACTCTTACAAGAAAAAAGTCGAAACACTCTTTCACCATTAGCATGTATTGCTCGTGAATTATCACTTATAGGTATGATACAAAGGGGCGAAATAACTGCGTTTGTTACAAAAGATGGCCAAGGAAACATCCTGCCTGAATTACAACAAGTTCTCAGTGACAGGGTAATCAACTCTTAATTACATATTTTCTTCTCACTCCCAAGTTTGCAATGGAATCGTACCCTCTTGCAGTAAAAATGTAAGGATGAAAAGAATTGGATTAGAGCGAAAGTAGATACTGGCAACCTTGGTTTGAAGTTTTTCCCCTCCTCTCCTCTCTCCGCTATTCTCGCTCAGCGGGGAAATTTATATAATTGAAATTGTATAATCTCATTAACATGCATTACTTGTTGTTTATAGACGAGTCAGGTGAAAGCAATCTTAATCACAAAGGAAGGTATTTTATTTTATCAAGCATATTGATTGCAGAAAGTGATTTCCAAATAATTCAAGGGTACATGAGACTGATCAAAAGAAAATATTTAGATGATGACTTAAAAAATATTCATACAACAGATCTTTTTGAGAGGACATATATGAAATATCGTAAACTGATTAAGCCAACAAAAAGATTGCTCTCATTTCTTGATCAGCTCTTTATGATTGTTAAGAACACACCTTTTTCAACTGGTCTTTATTATGTGGACAAAGACCAGTTGAGGTTAACACTGAAATATGTTCCAGCGAAAAACAGGAAACCTCACGCCATTGATCTAAATCTCCCATACGAAATGGCTTCCCTTCAAGCTTTTTTTGATTTTTCTGATTATCTAGCCAAAGAAAAAGCAACGGGTGAAATTATCGTTGAGTCAAGATTACATAATGATGGAGACTTTGTTGGTTATTTTGATTTAGCTAGAAAAAAAGTCCTTCCAGGAGGCGTGGTCAATAGTAGGGCGAATACCGTTAAGGAAAATATCAACTCTCTCACGATTTCTAATAAAAGAGTCGTTAATAGTGGACTAGAACTTGCTGATATGGCTGGATATTCTGTGTATAGAAAATTTAATGGAGACCCTTTCAACAAAATTAATACAGAGATTGGTCAAGTATTAAAATTCACCACTATTTTTAAGAAAAAATCTTACCTTACAAACAAATCAGGTAATAGAATCGGTTTAAAAAAAGTTCCCACTTCCAAACATATCTAAACAAGTTGGTGTAAAATCGTCCAAACTATTCGAATGGTCTGCATCTCACACTAATTATATAATAACAACACACATGTTTTTTGTCAACATCGCACAAGAATGCTTCTTATAGATTGTCCATTTATGCGTGAATTGTTTTTCAGAGTCAAATAAAAAGTTTGAGTGTCGCCCTTCCAGTTCCACACAAGCTTATAACTATTTAAATATCTTTCTTTTCTCAGTCTTGTTTTTAGATCTTTTTTTGGTATCACTTATTAGGCAATTTTCATTTCTAGGTGTTTCTTTAGATGAATACCTCTTGTGAATCCAAAGACCCATTTCCTCCATCTTTTTTTCTTCTTGATTTCTTTTATGTCTCTTTTTGATCATTTCTTGTTGTCTCTCTTTGTAATATTCTTCTTCAGCAATCCCCCTTTCTTTTATTTGGTTTAAAGCACGCCCTCTATTTTGTAAAAGATGAGGGTGTTGCTTAGCATGACAGTCTCTACATAAGAAAGTTAGGTTTTCTAATGAATTATTGCCACCATGATTCAAAAATATTATGTGGTGGATATGGCCAATTTTTATTGTTTTCGAGCATAAACCACAAGTACTTTTAAAGAGTTCTGTTATGTATTTTCGACGGATGTTCCAGTCTGGAGGATAGTAGTTAAGATCCGAGTGCTTGGATTCGATGTTTTTTAGCCACCATTCAAACTTAGAAATGTTTCTGTGGCTGGGTCTATTTTTCTTTAATAAAACTCTTGCCTTTTCTTCCAAGCTAAATTATCAAAATAATCAAGCATAGCTGGAAGAATTTCAAAAATCATGTAGAAAATGATACCCCCAGAAAGTAGAAACCCTTGAAATGTCATGAGAATATTATACATTTTACCCCTTGTTAACTCTTGCTTCCCAAGTTCGCAATGGAATCGCAACCCTTTGAGTAAAATGTAAGGATGAAAAAGCTTGGATATCGTTGTTTGGTGTCTCCGCTTAGTGGGGATAAAATGCCCCAAGTGCGGAGAGTTAATTGAGCCTACAGAGGCCTTTAGGCATGAGTTTGAGGACAAGATACTTAAAGAATAGATGTTTGAGTTGAGTATTTAGATCTTGACGTAGATAGTTTTGATATATAAGATGTGTCAAAAGGAGGTGAGATTAAATAATGGAAGAAAAACTAAAAAACTTATTAAAGGCACTTAAAATTAACGAAACAACTATAAGCACAGTCATGGGTGCAGTGGTGGTATTAATTGTGGGCATTTTAATGTTTAACTATTTCAAATCTATTAATCCAGATGAAGGATTAATTACTGAAACGGCTAAGGTTATTGAGGTTACAGAAGGAGAGAAACCAGAGTATTTACCTGATACCTATAAAGTAGAAAAAGGGGATCATCTTTGGGGTATTGCTGAGAAATTTTACAAGTCAGGTTACAACTTCACGGATATTGCCGAGGCTAACTCAATTGTTGATCCAAATTCTATAGAAGTAGGTCAAGAGCTAATTATTCCTCAAGTGGCTGTTAAAAAGATTACTGTGGAAAGTGATTCTGCTTTGGTAAATACCATAGAGTCTGATACTTATACAACGGTTGCCGGTGATTATCTTTGGGATATAGCCGTAAGAGCTTATGGCGATGGTTTTGCTTGGACAAATATTTACCAGGCCAACAAAGCGTTAATTGGCTCTAACCCTGGATTGCTTTATAAAGGAGTGACCTTAAGCTTACCGAGATAATTTTTGAGCCTGCGGTCGGACTTGAACCGACCACCTGCGGTTTACGATACCGCTGCTCTACCGGATGAGCTACGCAGGCAAGTGTAGGATCTATTATAATCTATGATTGTGAGCAATATAGATGCTGTTGTTAAAGACGCCCATTCTCCTAAAGCTAAGAAGGCTAAGAAGGAGTTGGCTAATTTTGTAAAGCTAATAAATGTTCGATTGGAGAAATATTTTAACAATGAAATCAAAGAGGTTTTTGGGGTAAGCAAAAAAGAAATAGAGCTATCTAGGAATATACTGGAACATATTAAGGAGCACAACTTAAGACCCTGTAAAAGACTGAGGGGAAGCTTTATCTATCATGGATACAAATTAATGGGTGGGAGGGGCAGGGAGGCTATTCTAGAGGCAGCCATGAGTATTGAACTTATCCATACAGCACTGTTGATACATGATGATTTAATGGATCAAGATGATACCAGAAGAGGTCTGCCAACAACCCATGAGTATTATAGAAATAATCATTTAAATAGTAAGTGGCGGGGAGACTCTAAACACTATGGTGCTAGCATGGCTGTAGACATTGGAGACGTGGCTTTAATGAAGGGTTTTGAAATTTTAGGTAGATCTAGGTTTGAAAACAAAAATAAGATTGAAGCTTTGAATAGAACTTTTAGAGGAATTACTAACACAGCCTATGGGCAGGCCTTTGACATTACCTTGGAAGTTGCCGGAAAAGCTAGCAAAAAAGACATTCTGGACAGTCCTACCTAATTGAATAATGATACCGAAATTAAGCTATCTCCGACACGAGCCATTTCGGTGGTCGTAGTTTCTAATTTTTTTAAATAACTTGCGTTCTTCTTCTCTTAAGACTTCAGCAAACTGATTGTCTGATTGAG
>JAHJQJ010000061.1 GCA_018819325.1 Patescibacteria group bacterium | reverse complement strand
GTTTTTCATCTTAACTTGAGTTTAACAAGAACCCAAGCATATGTCAAGAACAATTTATGGATGTATCGGTATATTTATGTACTTACAAGATGATCAGAGAAGTGGTTTGGTAAAACCCATTCAGGAAGTGTGAACTCTTACAATACTCTTTATTTCCTTAATCGAAATGTCTCTTCCGCCACATTTGACAATATGCCAATATCCACACTACTCTTTATTTCATTTATCAAGTCGTGTGTTTCTTGAATTACTCCAAAATTATCTACAAAAAATTCCACCAGGCTTTTTCCCAGTTTATTAGAAATGTTTAACTTATCATAAAAAATCTTTTCAAAACTACTCCAAGACAACACACCCCTATCAAACTTATCACAATACTCATGAAACAAAGCAATTGTTCTTTCTTCAGAAATCTCAAGCTGCTTAGCAATCTTTTTCAACGCCAAAACATGATCCACCAAAACTCCTCCTATATCAAAATAAACAAATTTAACTTTTTTCATCATATCTTTCTTTAAAAGTATACATCCCAGCAACGTTTAAATTTCTTCTAAAGAAATTTATTACGCAACAAAGTGATGGCGAGACGTAATAAATTTTTATATAAAATTTAAACGTCCCAGCCGCGTTTAAATTCCTTCCTAGGAATTTATTACGCGGCGGAGGCGGTGGGATTTGAACCCACGGATCTTTTAAGGATCACGGCTTAGCAAGCCGCTCGATTAACCACTCTCGCACGCCTCCAACTTCTTATATTCTACCTCAAGTTCAAAACTTATTTATTAAGAAAAGTTTTAAGAAGCCTATTAATAGTTTTTCTCCCATAACCACCTTTCAAATAAACTTCACGGTTTTTTGCATCTACCCTATTAAAAAAGGCTTCATAATATATAAGCTGATAAGGTATAAATGGTCTAGTTGCCTTATTTTGCCCCAAATTATGAGATTTAAACCGTTTTTTTAAATTAGAAGTATATCCAATGTATAAACTATTGTTTTTGAAACTTTTTAGAATGTATACGTAGTAGAACATTTTTAGCAAGGCGTCACGTAATATTTTTATTAAAAAATAAACGTGACTGCAACGTTTAAATTCCTTTCTAGGAATTTATTACGCGGCGGAGGGTACAGGATTCGAACCTGTGAGAGCTTGCGCTCACTGGTTTTCAAAACCAGCGCCATAACCGCTCGGCCAACCCTCCAACATGAAACATTTTATCACCTACGGTGGTGTCACGTAATATTTTTATTAAAAAATAAACGTGACTACCGCGTTTAAATTCCTTCCTAGGAATTTATTACGCGGTGGAGACGGTGGGATTCGAACCCACGTCTGAAACAAATAAATAACAGTATCTACAAGCTTAGTTTGTGAAGTTACCTAAAATTTACCCACAAACAAGAAAAATTTTAGGTCAATTTAGAAAGTCTTTTTTATCTTTGCCTAAATTAAACAAAAATAAAGCATCTTAAAGTTTGTACCTGCCTCTAGCGACCCCTTTAAGCAGAATCATCTAGAAACACTCGATTACGCAAAAAGGTAAGCGGGAGCAGTTCTAGCTGAGCCAAGGCCGAGGCCTAGACCAGTAGCTAAAACGCTGTCTGTCTTTTCGTTGACAGTTATTGTTTAAATCAGTATTTACGAGTTTGATTCATACTCGGCTTGCTTCTGTCAATGTACTTATCTCATCGAAACCTTTCGTCCCCAATAGCCACGCATTATATCAAAAAATACCCCTAAAATCAAATAAATCTACTTCCTAAGCTCCCTAAACATCTCTACTTTTTCAGTTAAATCTACCCCCATTATCTGTTTCTTTGCCGCCTCCATTACCACAGCTGCCAAAAACAAGTCAAACTCACCTCTATCCATCTTTTTTATCTTACGCTGTAAAAAAGCCTTCCAACCTTTCTGAGTCCTAATCTTAGAGTACTCCTCATTCCAATCATAATCGGCAACCGCAACAGGCATAGCTTTGTTCCAAAATATATTCATTTTTTATTTTTATTAAGTTTTAAATCTTCTAGCCAGGTCCCTTTTTTGTTTTCTTTTCTTCAAAACCTCTCTTTTTTCATATTTCTTCTTACCTCTTACCAAACCTATCTCCACTTTTATCAATCCACGCTTATTATACACCGTCAGGGGTATCATGGTCAAACCCCCACCCTTAGCTTTTGTCTCTAAGTGCTGTCTTTCTTTCTGTTTTATCAACAGTTTTTTAAGTCTATCAGGCTCATATTCATCCTCACCACTAGCAAACTTATACCTTGGTATAGACAACCCACTAATCCAAACCTCACCATTCTTAATCATTATCCTAGAACCCAACAAGTTACCCTGACCCGCTCTTAAACTTTTTACCTCACCACCCGTCAACACCACTCCCGCCTCCATAGCTTCTATCACCTCATAATCCCTTTTTGCCTTCCTATTTACCAATCTCATTCCTCTATTTTACATCGTCTCGCCGTAGTTTCCTAACGTAGGCGGTTACTCTACCCAGAGCAACTTACCCTCAGACAACACCAAAAGTCTCCCATCTTCCGTATACAAAATATCCTTAGCCTTAGAAAAACCGTCCCACATTAGTTGATGCAAATACTCACCAGACTCTTTATTAAAAACCACTATCCTAGAACCAGCATTATCAAGAATAGCCAATTTTTCTCCATCAAACTGTACCGCCAATCTATCTCCAACCAAGTTTTCTGGTTTCCCTTCTAAGGCAAATCTTTCTCTACTTCCTCTTCTTAACTTACTTACCTCACCTTTTTTACCAAGCACCCAAATATCACCATCAATACTTAAGTCCACCAACTCACCCATACCAATTTCTTGTTCAGGATTAAGCCACCTTCTTCTGTCTTGAATTTCACTACCTACCAAGTTGAATTTCCATACCTCACCAGCTCCAGCATCTAAAACATAAATCCCGCCTCCAAATACTTCTATCTCCACCGGATCTACCACCGTTGCATCAAACCCCGCTTCCTCTTTTCCTGATAACCCCAAACCGCTTCCTGTTAGAAACACTACTTTTGCACCATCTCCACCCACCGCTTTCCATTTCTTTTCTTTATCACTAGCCAACACCTCTGCTTTTTTATCTTCCAAGTTAACTTTTACCATTAATCCTAACTCTAGATCCAAAACCCCAACGCCCTCACCCAAACCAACAATCCTGCTACCTTTAAGCTCTGATCTAATCAAACTTAACCCTAAAAACAGGGTTGGTTCTACTTGTTTTTCTCCAGACACCTCTACCCAGCTCTTATCAAGTTTTTGCTTATACTCTACCCATTCTTCCTCGTACTTAGTTCCAACCCATACATTTTCAGCATTTTCAACTTCCGTCTGAACCTCCCGTAGCAACTTTCTTGCTCCCATAGGGTTAACCTGCACCAACGACTTTGCCTCATCTTCCCTCTTTTGCCAGGAACCAACCTCGCTTTGCCAACTGGTTTCAATTTTTTCCTTTTTACCCCTTATCACTCCTCCCACCACACTTACCACCAGCAAAATCAAAAACACCACTCCTAACCACAACACCTTACCGTTTTTTTCCGTCCCGCTGCCGATATTAAGCCGGCCTTTTGGCCTGCGGAGCCATCTCATCCATTTCTTCCCACCCACCATTCGATCCGTTACTATCCGTTCCGCTACCAGAGGTTCCTCATCGGAGGTCTCCCCGGGGGTGACCAGCATGGGCTCCCCCGGGGTGGCCGAGGCTTTAACAGAAACAGGTCTCACCTCCAACAACAACCCCGCCACCGCCTGTTCCGTTTCTTTCTCTACCTGCTCATTCAAATCAGCAACCGCTTTTTCAAGCCCCTTGTCACCCAAACCTTGCAGTCTACCCACCATTCCCCCTACTCCCAACCCCAACCTATCTCCCGCCTTCAAACCACCAGTTACTACTCTTTCATCTCCGTTTGACAATACCATCTGCCGTCCATCCCTCACAATTATCACTTTTCCACCATTCATTGCTACTGATTTTGCCACCCTATCTCCAGTCCTAGAATCAATCATCACCCAAACCCAAGCGGCTTCCAGCTCACTACTAACCTTAAGCAAGCCTTCAACCAAACCTCGCAAATCACCTTTTTCTTCCGTTTTGTTGAAATACTCATCCAACCATAAAAAAATATCCGACCCCTTGCTTACCAGTTTTTTACCCCCCTTTATTCTCAACACCCCAAACAACGACCCCTTGCTTATTAACTCTTCCTCTTCAAAAGGAACCTTGGCATAGACCTGAGCCCAATCATCCACCAACCCTTCATTTACTATTCTAAAAAAATCTACTCCAAAAAAACTACTCATCCTAATATAACTATACCAGTCAGAACCAAACTAATCACAAAAAACGAAAACGCTACTATTTTTATATTTCCACCCACATGAACACTTACCACTTTATGCATCAAACTCACCTGCCTTACAATTATCAAAGACAACAAAGTAATCAACACCAACAACGCTTTCACCATTACCCCTACTACCTCACTCAATCCAATATCAATCCCTGGTACAAACTCCATTATCTTACCCTCCCTTCATAGCTTTCTTTTTCTTCTTGCTCCATTAGCTGCATTACTACTCTAGCCACCCTATCTGGCCTAGAAATAGCCTGAAAAGTAAACGCCGATTGTTCCTTGCTCATATCATCAGACATTTGTTCCGAAGCCGTTTGAATTACCACATCTCCAAAATTAAAAATACTAGACATCAAACCAATCTGAGAATAATTAACATCCTCAACCTGTCTAATCTGTGTTACATTAATATTTTTATATAAAAGCCCAAAAAAATCTACATCAACTATTCTCTCATCGGTTATTATATAAATATTATAAAACCACAAAAGCATTTTCTGAAAAGCAAATAGCGAAAGCCCTAAATACCACAAAACAAAAATTCCAAATCTCACCCCACTGCTAACTAAAGCAATCAAAGGAAACTCTCCCCAAAACAAAGGGACAAACGATAGCACCAAAACCGCCAGTATCCAACCAATATTCGTAGCTAAATGCTTTCTAGCCATTATTAAAATTAACTCCTTACCATTTTGCGATTCAAACTTAGTTTTTTTAGGACAGACTATTAGATTTTGCCACACACCCCTATCAAGCCCCTCCTCACACATTTTCTCTATTTCCTCCACCACTCTGTTATCTTTCCCTCGCCTCGCCGTAGCCTTGGCGAAGGCGGGTTCCTTCTTTTTTTTCATTTCAGCTGAATACACTCTAGGCATACCTATATTCTATCAAACTTATTTCATTTCAATATTACCAATCCACCTACGCGATCGCGTCACTAGTTTGGTAAATCTACTTCTATTTCTGCTCTATATTAAACAATCCAGATTTCAAAGCAATTCTACCTGGGGCTCTCAAATTAAACGCCTTTTTAAACTCCGTTCCAGTAATAGTTTTTGGACCTTTGTTCGTTTGAAAAGTTACATTGGCCGTCACCCCGTTATTTGCATACTGAACACTTACCCCGCTTATACTAGAATATCCACCCAAAGCCTGCAAATCCCCCTTAGAATATGGATTTCCCCCCCAACAAGAAGACTCTGGTGTCACCCTTGAACTATCTCCACCACCTTGATAAAGCACCACCCAAGCATTCAATATATCTGCCATTTCTTCACTTGTCAGCCAAGGATGAGATAAGCCACAACCATCTCCAGACCTTGTTTTGTACCAGCCCTTGTAAAACCATGGACTTTCTCCAATTTTCTCATACGCCTGACTCGTCCATCCATCCCTACCATTATTTCCACTATTGGCTGTATCCCAAAAACCTGGTGTGCTATGACCATTATGTGAATACGACTCTTGATATCCTCCGCTTGTTGACGCATACCAAGCACTAAATGGCTGACCTCCAGCTTGCAACACCCATCCTCTGGTGGCATCCACCGCCGCATCCCAATTTCCTCCCTTATTACTAGGTTTATATACTTGACAAGCCTCGGTTGCACAAATTGGTAAAGCTCCATTATTGGTCCTAGCCAAAGCATAACTTCTGGCCGCCACTGCCTGAGCCTTCAAAGCCTCCATTCCCCCTTCATCACCCCAAGATCCAGGCATTTCATAAATTCTCTTAGTATATGTTTCAATATCCACTGTTCCATATCCAGAAACCGTAATGTTAATACCAGTAGAATAGTCTTTCTTAATTTCAATTCCTCCACCATAATATGCTCTCAATATATCTTCCGCACTTTGACCAGACTTGGCCCTTCCAAAAGCCCCATACTGACTCATCCCCTTGTAATGCGGCGCGCCAAAAGAAAAAGCTGCAAACGCCGGTGAAAACCCAGGATTGTAATCAGGTCTAGAATTAGGATCATCCGCCAAAGGCACGTCTCCTACCGTTGTTTGAAATGTACCGGCTTTTTCAGACAAAATCGACTGCTGTTTGGTAGACAAGGCCACAATCTTCCCCTCTAAACTACCAATATACTCACTCACCCCTGCCACCTCCCCTTCCAAAAACTTAGCATCCTTATCAAGCTGACTAGATAAACTAGACAAATAACCCTTCCTCTTTTCCAAATCTACCTTATCACTTTCTATCTCTATTATCTCCTTAGACATCTGCAAAATTATCTGTCTATCTTGATCTTGTGTCTGCGATCTATACGCCAAATTCCTACTAATTTCTCCAGCTTCTAGTGAAGAAAACAAAAACGACAATATTGATTTACCCCTTAAGCTTTTATAAAACTCTCTGGTCTTCACCGATAACACCTTATACTGAACTACTGCCATCTCCTCTCTTATTACCAAATCATCCTCCAGTTCATTCAATTCTTTCTCTGCCGCACTTATCTGAGCCTGCAAACTCTTAACCTTAGCCTGCAAACTTCGCATCTCATCTGCATTTTTCTCATTCGCCTCTGATCTAATCGACACCTCCCGTGACAACTCATTTATCTCATCCTGCAGCTTATTACAATCATCATTCCCATTACAATTAACCGCCCTAACAACCCCCACCGTTGACACAACAAACAATATAATCAAAAATACTCTCTTCATATGCACCACCAATTTTAACCTATTGCTTGTATAATAACTTCCATGAAGTCTTTTCTCCTTAAATTCATAGTCTTGGTTACAACTATCTTTCTTTTTCTAATCAATCCTTCATCTTCCTACGCCACTTCCTGTTCAGCATTAGACGGTCACTGTGTCTTCACTGGCACTTGCGTTCATGGTGGACCACTTAATTCCTCAAATTGTACTTTTATCGGATTCAAATGTTGTCCCAATCAACCAGGAAACCCAAATCAAACTGGTCTCCAAATTACTTGCCCTAATGGCGAAGAAGGCATCAACACCGCCATAGGTTGCATCTCTACCAACGTAGAATCCGGTGGCTTTGTGGGTAGTCTTTTAGAACTAGCCATAGGCCTAGGTGGCGGTATTGCCTTGCTCCTTATTCTCTACGGTACCTTTATTATCACCACCTCTGCCGGCAACCCAGACAAACTAACCCAAGGCAAAGAAATCATCAGCTCTGCCGTCTCTGGCCTTTTATTTATCATCCTCTCCATCGTCCTTTTAAACTTAATCGGTGTTAAAATACTAACCATCCCAGGTTTTTGATTCTGGAGTCTTCCGCTTCGCTTCATCCCCAGAATGACAAACGATCGTCATTCTGGCTTGTCCAGAATCCAATTGCTATAATACACCCATGAGCATAATTGAAACCTTAATAACCAACAACATAAATCCCGCTACAAACATTGACGTGGACGGTACCCTCTCAGACCTTCTTACCAACAAAACAGGTACCAGCTTCTCCATCATCAACCTACTTATTTTCGCAGCCGGTGTAGCATTTTTTGTAAACACCATCATTGCCGGTTGGAACTACATGTTTTCTAGCGGAGATCCAAAAAAAGCCGCCGCCGCCTCCACCCGACTATTAAACGGTTTTGTTGGTCTAGTCATTGTCATCGCCAGTTTCCTTATAGTCAGACTAGTCTCTACCATCATCGGCTTTAACTCAGTCGACCGTTTGATATAATACCTCTCATGCAAGCACCCTTAAACCACGTAGCCATAATCATGGACGGCAACCGTCGCTGGGCCAAGAAAAAAGGTTTAGACCCAGTTAAAGGTCACGAACAAGCCGCCAATAAAATCATAGAACCTATAATAGCAGAATGCGTTAAGCAAAAAATCCCCTTTGTCACTTTTTGGGCTTTCTCTACAGAAAATTGGAAAAGAGATAAAAAAGAGCTCGCCGAACTTTTCAAAGTCTTTCGTTTCGCCCTTGGCAAACTGGCCACCAAGTTCATCAAGCAAGGCGCTAAACTAAGAATTTTAGGAGACATTAACCGCTTCCCCAAAGACATCGCCCAAAAATCCCTAGAAATGATCCAAAAGTCAAAAAAGAATACTCAAATCACCGTTACTTTTGCCTTAAACTACGGTGGCAGAGACGAAATCTTAAGAGCCGTTAAAAAAATCATCAAACAAAAAATCCCAGTCAATCAAATCACCGAGGAAACCTTTGCTTCATGTCTGGATACCATCGGCATTCCCGACCCCGACCTTATTATTAGAACCGGCGGTGACAAACGCCTTTCTGGCTACCTACCTTGGCAATCCGTCTACTCCGAACTTTACTTTACCAAAACTCTATTCCCAGACTTTACCCCAGACAAACTCAAAAAAGCCCTAAAAAACTTCTCCACTCGTAATCGCCGCTTCGGGGGAAACTGATTTTAAGCAAGATACAAACAACTCCGGTCATTCTGAGGAACGAAGAATCTAGGCATTCTGATGCCACATCCTTTACGCTTCGCTAGATCCTTCACCGGAGTTCAGGATGACCAAAGACAAAACTTCTTCAGCCGTTTCCTCATTCAACTCCATATCATTCGTCAAAATCTTCCACACCCCAGCTTCATCTTCCAAACTAGCAAACCTCCTTATTCCAAATTTCTCTACCACCAAATGTCCATCTTCCACTCCAAACCTCATTCCTAGTCCTCCCAAATTATGCTCATGATATCTCCTTACCCAAGCTGGTCTTGATCCTTCCATTCCCATTCCATCATCCTACCTCCCCACTACTGGCAAACCATCTCAACATCTCCCTCCTCCGTCATTCTGGCTTGTCCAGAATCTAGTTGCTATAATACCTTTATGTCCCTAGCAGATATCTATAAACCAGGTGAAAAACTCGGCGGCACCTCCGCCACCTTCGCCACCCTTCTAAACCCCTTAATCGTAAACATTCTAATAATCAGCGCCCTCGCCGCCTTTCTTACCATTATTATTTCTGGCTTTAACTACATTACCGCCAGCGGTGACAAAGCCAAAGTAGAACAATCTGCCCGTATGTTAAACTATGCTTTATTGGGTCTAGCCATCATAGCTAGTGCCTACCTTATTACCAGAATAGTAGGTAGTATAGTAGACATAGACTTATTTAATCCATAATCATGACAAAAATACTAGATCTTTTTTCAAAAACAGTCTACGCTAATCCCATTGTTGGTAACATCATCCCCCCCGCCAACATTCCCAGTTCCCCTGTTGCCACCACCGGTTTCTTAAGAGCCATCATCGTTTTCATCATCGTCCTAGCTGGTATCTTTTCTTTTTGGCAAATCCTTATGGCAGGTTTTAGTTACATTACAGCAGGTGGTGACAAAGCCAAAGTAGAAGTAGCCCAGCAAAAAATTAACCATGCTCTAATTGGCCTTGTTATCATCGCCGCTAGTTTTATTATCTCCGCCATCGCTGGTAAAATTCTCTTTGACAACCCCAGTTTCATCTTAAATCCAAAAATAGAAACCGTACACCCTTAATATGATTATAAAACCCATATACGCAGCTCCAGTTGACCTAGGTCAACCTATCTGGGGCATTGGCAAGTATCAACAAGGTGCAGACCTACAAACAGGCACCCTACTCACAGAGTTTCTCTCCTCCATCATCACCACCCTAACCGTGGTTGGCAGTCTTGCCTTTGCCATATACTTTATTATTGGTGGCCTAAAATGGATTACCTCAGGCGGTGACAAAACCAAGGCATCAGACGCCAGTACCCAAATGACCCAAGCCGCCATTGGTCTCATTGTTATAGTCGTCTCTTATTTTATAATCGGCATTATTAGTAACGTCTTGGGTCTAAATATTCTAGATCCAGCCGCAGTTCTAGGTTTATAACATGCCTATAGTCAACAACGCCCTACCAGCCAACATCTTAAGTAAAACCCCTGGTGCAGGCTTAGCCTTCTACATTGGTCAACTTTGGAAAACCATGGTAGTAGTCGGTTCCTTAGCCTTCTTACTCTATCTAATCTTGGGCGGTGTAGAGTGGCTTATGTCTGCTGGTGACAAAACCAAACTAGAATCAGCTCAAAATAAAATCACCAACGCCATAATTGGACTGGCAATCTTAGTTATCTCTTACGCCATTATCCTTTTCATTCAAGCCGTCTTTAAAATAAACATATTAAAACCAGAATTTCCCACCACATGAACACCGTAGACATAAACTCCCAAGTCAATACTTACTTCGGCTACACTTGCATTGGTGAATTTGTAAGCAACATGGTTAGTTTGGGTATCATCGTTGCCAGCCTAGCAGTTTTTGTTTTCCTTGTTTGGGGCGGCATAGAATGGATTACTGCCGGAGGTGATAAAGCCAAAACAGAGTTAGCTCAAAAACGCCTTACCGGTGCCGTCACTGGTTTAGCTATAGTCGTCGCCTCTTGGGCTATTTGGAAAATACTTCTCTACTTCTTCGGTATAAGTGGTGATGTTTGCAACCCTGTAAACCCTCTAGGAAACTAATGCTTGACAAACAACATTAAAAATCAGTTATAATAAAACTTAAAGTTAATTATTAAAATTTTTTTATATATGAAAAACAAACTCTCTTACGCATTATCCTTTATTCCAACAGCCCTTGCAGCTAACAGTATCGGCGTCCCCAAACCAGATCAGGCCAAAATCACAGACATTGGTAAACTGCTCTCATCTGGTGTTTCTCTAGCTATTATTCTCGCTGGTGTTCTAGTCTTCGCTTTCCTCGTCTGGGGTGGCATTGCCTGGATTACTTCTGGTGGTGATAAAACCAAAACCGAAGAAGCCAGAAACAGAATCACCGCCGCTCTGGTCGGTTTAGCCATAGTAGCTGCTTCTTGGGCTTTAATCAAGATCATCTCCTACTTCTTCGGGGTCGGCGATATCTTCGATGGCACAATAGATATTCCCAAGCCCTATTAATCCCTCCTACGTCATTCTGGCTTGTCCAGAATCTAACTGATACAATATCCTCATGGCAATTTGGTTAGGCGATTGTGTCTATACAACTCCATCAGGTGAAAAGATCGCCACCATCCGTGGACTAGAGTGTGTTGTTAAAAATCTTCTTAATCCCCTTCCTTCATTAATTGCCCTCGCCGCCCTTATCATGCTTATCATCTCTGGTATTCGCTTAACCCTAGCCGGTTCAGACCCCAAAGCCACCGCCGCCGCCTGGCAAACATTTACCTGGGCCGTTGTTGGCATTGTTCTTCTGGCAGTTGCCTGGCTTATTCTGGTAGCTATAGAAAACTTTACCGGCGCCCAAGTCACCGAGTTCGGCTTTTTATAAAAATCAACGAAAGGCAGTTCGGAACCTTCGGCGGTCCGCAGCTTTAGCGTAGGATGGTTCCGAACTTTCAGCGGCCTGCAGTTGATTTTTCAATATATAATCAAATTCATCATGACTCTCAAACTACTATCCTTGCTTATTTCGTCATTCTGGCTTGTCCAGAATCTAATTCTCCCTTCCACCATCTTCGCCGTCGAAACCTGCCCACCAGGCGAAAACCGCTACCGTCCAGGTGGCAACTGCGAAAAAGAATCCCCCCAACCAGCCCACAGCAAAATAAACGACTACCCCCTATCCTGCATTCCCTCCTCCAATCTCACATATACCCAAACCACCAACGACCCCAATCAAATTCCCAGTCAAGTCACCGTCACTTTAAACGTGGACTTAACCAACGCAGAGCTAGGCGGTTTTGGCCCAGACTCTAACACCATCTCCACAACTTCCCCAGACATACTCTCTCAAAAATACCCCTTCAACGCCTTGTTTGATAAACCACCAAACACCTCTCCATTCAACTCTAGAGAATCATTTCGCACTTGGTGGCGACTGCTTTCTAGCTTACAACAAGCCAACGCCAAAGCCATATACCTAACCCAAGCTGATCAGAACAAAATCAACAATATTACTTATGAATTCTACAACTCCCAAGACAAACTTAAACAGTGGGAAATAAAAAAACTATACAACAAACTTCCAAACTGCCTAAGAAAGTCCCCTGTTTGCTCAGACTTTCTAGAAAAATACCAAAATCTAAACACAGATACCCAAGAAGCCTACGACGCCCTCATGCCCTTTAACTTCGACAATCTAAAAACCTTTCTTGTCTTAGACAATAGCGTCATCACCGAAAACATTCCCTTTTTAAACGCCATAAATACCGGAGTAAACGATCCAAACACCGGCCTCATCTACACCCTATCACCGTCATGGACACAAACAGACATTACCAACAACATCATCCTAATCAACAACAAAGGAGAAAATCAACAATTACTAATAGACAAAGCTGATAATTTTAATTGTCCCGCCATCCCAAAAGACAAACTCACCCACCTCCCCGCACCCAAAACCTTCCCCACTCCTACCTATCTCACCCAACAAGTCACTTTTAAAGACCTAACCGTAACCAAAGAACAAACCGGCACCGAATCAGAATGTAAAGGTGCCAACTATTGCATCGGCCTAAACCAGACTACTTGCAATAGCTACTCAGCCTGCACTTGGATTAGCAAACCCAAATACCAATACACCATTACAGGTCAAGGTGAAGGAGACCCCGTTGTTATTTTTAACCACCCATTTGTCAAAAATATAGAAAACAGCATCGTCTCTGGCAATACATCACTATTCAAAATGCTTCTTCCCAACTTCGCCCAAATTCCAGAAGAAAGAACCATAGACGCTCCCAAATCCACCTTCACTGCTTCCAGCCCTTATCCCAACAGTTCCGTCTCGGTAACCACCAGCAACGGCTCAAGCGATATGCCTATCTACAGAAAAACCGCCCTCATCAAAGACTCTCTCTGCCAGCTACAAAACATGTGGCTCATCCCCGCTGGTCTCCAGCGCAACACAGACTGCTCACCCGAACCCACCCCAACTCCTCCAACATCTACAGGCGACATCTGTGCTATTGCCACCGCCTATAACATACCCTGTTGTCATCTTGGTGGTATCTGGATGACAGAATCAGGTCAAAGCAACGAACTAAGTGGTCCATGCTGTAGTGCTAGTGGTATCTGTGGACCAATGCAGATCGCTGGTGGCAGATTACAAAGTCTTATTAATGGCGATCCATTAAGCTCTTGTCCCGCATCAAACGAAACATGTCTATGTACCACCCCCGGAGCTTGGGAATTAGCCGCCCGTATGCTCTTAGTAACCAAGTGTGTTGCCGCCGGCAAATGCAATTCTTTTACCTGGCAACCAGAATTTATAGACAAATATGCCATCCAACCAGACGAATACGATCCAGTTGGTTACTACGAGGGTAATGCCAATGGTTGTATCCCCAGCAACTACACCCAGTGTCGTTGGGGAGCAGGTAAAAGTTACTGTGACAACGTAGAGCTTTACTGCAATTCTGGACAAACCCTACCAGACAACTGCACTCAAAGTTATTGTTCACTAGTGGGAATAACCTGTCCATAAAAAATCACTCATCGGAACTGAGCCTGAAAGGATCTGTTCAGACTGTGTGATTTTTGTTGTAAAATAACCCCATGCTCAAAAAACTCCCAACCAAGCTCCCCACCAAGTTCAAAACCTACTTCTGGGACACCGATTTTGAAGCTCTTAATCCACAAAAACACCCTCAATTTGTTCTAAAACGCCTACTTGACCACGGCAACACCCCCGCCGTCCGCTGGTCGCTAAAACACTACTCCAAACAAGACATCAAGAATCTTCTCACCTCCACTAGAGACCTTTCTCACCTCACCGCCAACTTTTGGACCAAACAGCTAGAATTAAATCCAACCCAAGTATTATGTTTAAACAAGCCCTCAACCCAGCCACTCTGGAAGCATTAATCAAAGTTGGCCAAGCCAACTCTTTACCTCCCAAAACCCATTTAGCTGGCGGTACTGCTCTAGCCTTACACATTGGTCACCGCTACTCTTTCGATCTAGATTTTTTCACCCCCAGCTCATTCAACCCCCAAATTATCGAAAACAGACTAAATAAAATAAACTTTACTCGCGAGCAACTAGCCCCAGACACCTTGCTAGGTAAAATAGACTCCACTAAATTTAGCCTATTTTTATATTCCCATCCCCTCATTTCTCCGTCTACCAAATTTCACAATATAAACATTGCTTCAATTAAAGATATCGCCGCCATGAAATTACTAGCCATAGCAGACAGAGGTACTAAAAGAGATTTTTTCGATCTATATTTTATTATGCAAGAATTCTCACTTAAACAAGTTTTTTCCTTTCACGACCAAAAATTCAATCAACCCAACAATCGCTACCACCTTCTTAAGGCCCTAACTTACTTCACCGATGCTGAAGATAACCCACCTCTCAAGGTAATTAAGCCAGTTCCCTGGCCCCAAATCAAAACATTCTTCGAATCCCTAGTAAAATCCCAAAAGATTTAATGCTAAAATAAATCCATGCTCAAAAAACACCATCAAATCATTCATTCAATCGCCAAAAAATACCAGCCACAGCAAATCATCGCCTACGGTTCTGTTGCTCAAAACAAAGCCAAATCAAACAGTGACCTAGACCTCATTGTTATAAAAAATACCAAAAAAAACTTCTACGACCGCATCCAGTCTATCAACAAAACCTTCACTCCATCAATTCCAACCGACATCGTTGTCTACACTCCAAAAGAATTCAAAAACATTTCCAGATGGAGTTACTTCATTCAACAAGAAGTTCTCAAAAAAGGTCAAATAGTTTATGATAGTCAATAATAAAAACATTCAGGTTTGGCTTGTTTTTGCTCAAGAAGACGCCAAAATATCACAAGTAGCTTGGAAAGCTAAAATCTATTCAGCTGTTTGCTTTCACACTCAACAACAAGCAGAAAAACTTATAAAGGCCTTAATTGTCAGCCAAACCAAAAAACCTGCCCCCAAAATCCATGATTTAAAAACTTTAATCAAAAAAATAAAACCTTCACCTCCCAAAAATATAACAACCGCCGCCAGCTACCTCAGTCAATTTTATCTTCCAACCCGCTACCCAGACATAATTGCTGGTACAATAGAACAGGGTTTGCCAAACAAAATTCACGCTCAGAAATCCCTCATTGCCTCCAAAAAAATCAACAAATACATTTTAAACAAGCTTCAATCCCTAACCAAATTCCAAAAAATCTAAAAACCTTTCACCCCCGCTGAAAACAAATCACCAAAAGTTTTCAGTGTCAATGAAAACTTTTTTATAATCCAAGCACATAATCTTCCCCCATTATCTCAATTCCTAACAGGAGGATTTCTCATCGGAAATGTCACTTCCTAGTGATCTTTTCAGATGTGTAATCCCTCTTTAAAAATCATGCTAAAATAAATCCATGCTCAAAAAACTCCTCCCCTCCTTACTTACCATCGCCTTCCTTTTTCTTTCCTTTCTACCCCTACTCACCCCCACCCACGCAGTCTCAGAAGACATAGCAAACGATCTTTTAAAAATCTATTGCGACCGTAGAAAGGGCAACCAAATGAATCTAGAAACTTGGTACGGTGGCAAATGCGACCCTGATAACCTAGAAGAATCTATCGGCTTTAGTGACATGATCATACTAGATATTTATGGCAAAATTGTTAATGAAGATCCTGACAAACAAATCTTCGATCCCAAACACCTTATTCAACTACTAGGAGAGAATCCTCAATCAATTCCAAATAATGGCGCTATCGCTGGAGTGGGTAAATTAATCAGCATCATCAATCTCAACCCCCCAGCATCTTCCTTGAACTACATCGCTTCAGTCAAATCAAATCTTCAACAACATCAACTAGTCAAGCCCGCACTAGCAGCCAGTCCAGGTTACGGTTTCCAAGCATTAGAACCTCTTCTACCTATTTGGAAAGCCTTTAGAAACATTGCCTACTTCTTTTTCATTATTGCTTTCATCGCCTACGGCTTTATGATTATGTTCAAAATAAAAATTAACCCCCAAACCGTCATCTCTATTCAATTAGCTCTCCCCAAACTTATCGTTACTCTACTTTTAATCACTTTTTCTTACGCCATTGCTGGCCTAGTAATCGATCTTTTTTATCTAGTATTCTTCCTTATTTTAAGCGTACTAGCCACCACTCCACTCCTCCACTCCAGTATCGGAGCCGCTTGGGGCGGAGCCAGTATCCATGCATCTTTTTTAGACAAAATTGCCCTTTGGTTCTCTGGCTATGGATTTGGGTTCATCGGTCCCACACTCTCCATTTTTGCTCACTTATTCTACGGAGGCATGATTCCCAAGCTTATTTCTGGCATTCTTTCTTTACCATCAACCTCTAGTTATATCATTACCTACGCTTTAGCCACGACTGGCATTCCCTTAATCCTCATGCTTATCATCGCCATAGCTATTCTTTACACTCTTTTCAAAACATTCTGGATGCTTCTTAAATCTTATGTTTATATTACCTTAAGTATTCTCTTCTCACCACTAATACTTTTAGGCAACGTCCTTCCTGGTTCAAAATCTTTTGGTAATTGGTTAAAAGGCATTTTTGCTGAATTTTCCGTGTTCCTTTCAACCATGATCATGTTTCTTTTCTCTTTCTACTTCTTAGGTCCTTTCAAATTGTGGGGTGGTGTCGTTTCGTTTCAACTAGGAGACCTACCATCAGGAGATCTTTGGATACCACCTCCTCTATCTGGTCAAGCAGGTAACAATCTTGACATTTCCTTTCTATCTAGTGCAGAGGGAAAATTTGCCCTTTTGGGTCTTGGTATATTCCTTATGATCCCCAAACTAGCAGAAATGATCAAAAACGCCCTACAAATCAAAGACCTCGGCTACGGCTCCGCCCTCGGCGACGCCCTCAAATTTGGTACGGATCCATTTGGAGCCAGAAAAGGAGCCCAACAATACGGCCTCGATAAAGCCGGTAAACATGCTGATTATCTAAGATCGACTGCTGGAGGAACTGGGGCAGCGGACACAATAGATACAACCAGAAGAATGCTTAGTGCCATGGGAGCTGGAAAAGTTACTACTTAACAATCAAGTTTATTTCCCCCCCAAATCTGAAATAATTTTGTTAAAAACTTTTTTTCCATAAACATTTAAAACTTCAGACCTATCCATCGCAGCAAGAAATCCTGTTTTTTGTTGCAGTCTAATCTCTCTATCTTTCCTAATTTTTACAACATCTGGCCCTACACAATCATCTGTGTATCCTAGGTTCATCAAATACTGCACAGCCAACACCGTCGCCTTCAACGCCTGTACTCTATTATCCTTACTATCTGAATATTCAGGCAACGCCAAACCCAAAAACGCATACTTATTCAGGTCTTCCATTCCAGTTCCAGTAAAGAAACTCTGCCAAACTTTGGGGTCTCTGCTCTTCATCATGCCTAGCAGATTATATGCCGCCCACTTTTGAGTCAACAATTTAACATGTTCGTTCTTCCTCACATCTTCTTGATTAGGATCATTATTTACCAACACCTTAGCTAACTCCGGCAACTTCATACCCTCATCCCACCACAATTGGGCCAAGCTTTTAGTTTCTCCCCTAACCACATTTACATTCTCAAACAAATCATTAACCCAACGTTGTGGAATAAAACCCATCTTTATAGCACTAGCTATCACCTTAGAACCATAATCCCATTTACTCTCAATGTCACCTTTCAATCTATCTACCGCAAAAGTCAGCACAACCCCTTTAGATGAAGCCGGAGCACTTTCAATCAAAGGCTTACTGTCAATCGTTCCATCTGCATTAACTGCCACAGCCTTACCCAAATGCCAATCCATAGTTGCCAGCCTTATATCTCGTATTGCACTCCCATGAGCTAAGTCTAAAGCATCATTATATGAAGATGGTCTATCAAGCAACTTTCCCCTTTTTTGCTTATCCATTCTCTCTCTTACCTTACTCAACTTGTTTTCCAAATCACCACCACCGCTTTGCAACAAGTCCCACAATCCTTCACGCGCACAGCTTTTAACAAACTCTTCTACCCATCTCAAATCACCCTCTCTTTGTTTTATAGCAAAACGATTCAACACGTAACTCTGAATAATCATTTCTTCTTTTTTCTCTTTTGGCCGCGTAACCGTCAACATTTCTCTTACAAAAGCATTCACCTTATCCACCTTTTCATCTCCAGTTGAAACACCCGGTCCCACCATAGATGTTTTTGCTATCGCTACATACCATCTCATCATCTCGTCTTGCAAATCACCTACCCCTCTTGGATCACTCTCCGTCAACTTACCCATTTTCCAAACTTCTGCAAAATCACTCATATTAAAATCCACTCTCCATTCATCTTTAAGTTGCAAAGTCGCATTACCCTCCACTAAAGCAGCCAGCCTAATTTGTTGAAAACATTGCAACAAACGCAACTGTGCCGCATGCAACGTTCCAACATTCTCCAAAGCTATCATTTTCTCTACCTCCGGCAAGTCCAAATATTCCTCATCACTCAAACCACTCAAGTCCCGTTGACGTATTTCTCCAGCCAATCTTTCCGCCACGTTTGTTACCGCCTTACCTATTGCCCCATAGACACTGTCTTCACGATCAGTCTTACCCACACCTATAATTTCCATATCACTCAGATCCCTCGCCCACATCCTGGCTAAATACCCAACCACTCTATCACCTCTAAAAAACACACCCTCTCTCTCTGTATCCAAATGACTCTCTTCTGGTTTTCCATCCTTATAAATTAACTTCTCGACTATTTGACCCTCGTAAGGTTTTATTATCTCTTCAACCACAGGACTAAAAAACGCCTGATTTTGAAGTTCTCTTTCTTGTGTCGGATCCATTTCTGACATCAAATCACCTCCCTCACCTCCCCCATTAGGGGAAAAATTCACTCTCTCACCAAAACTCAAATTCAAACCACTTTTCTCTAACAACATAACTCATATTCTACCAACAACATCATTAAGAATCCACACCCCACCAAAACTACCCCATAAACTTGACAATCACGCCCTTAATTGCTAATATCCAAAATATATGAGCTTACTAGAACAGGGCAGAAAAGCATTAGGCAGAGAAAAGCAAGAAGCCGAAATTGCAAAACAGCAAGAACTGGCTGCGGAACAAGCCAGACAAGAACAAGTCAACAAAAAATTTGACACTCTTGTAAAACCGGAACTAACAAGAATTAGGTCCGAATTTTGGAGAGAACATGTTCCTTCAGAACTATTTAACCTACTAGAAGAAGCAAGAATAGAAATACAAAATAGAGAAGGTGTCTCTCTAGAAAGAATTTGTAATTTTGATCATGGAGACCTTAATAAACCTTACCTTGATAAGCATCGATTGATTAAACTTTCCGAACAAAACCAGTTAAATTCAGTTTAAGGGTAATAAACAGTTGCTAGATTGTCCTTTTTCCGCTGTTTCCACACACCCCATAGTTTCTTGAGGTCTTGCTTGGTTTTTGTTCTGGTAAAGACGAGATACCAGAAGAGAAACGAAGCTTGTTGAAGTGTCT
>JAHJQJ010000060.1 GCA_018819325.1 Patescibacteria group bacterium | reverse complement strand
GTTTTTCATCTTAACTTGAGTTTAACAAGAACCCAAGCATATGTCAAGAACAATTTATGGATGTATCGGTATATTTATGTACTTACAAGATGATCAGAGAAGTGGTTTGGTAAAACCCATTCAGGAAGTGTGAACTCTTACTTAGGAATTTATAGGTGATACTTTCTGCGTCTTTCTGGACCACCAAAACGCTGTCTTTTGCTTTTAACCCTAGGGTTTTTACCAAAGGCGAGGGGATGGTGACTGCAAGTGAGTTACCTACCTTGATTATTTTTTGAGTATGGGTCATTAGGCTAGTAATTTAGTTTCATCACCGATGATCATTGTTCTAGGCTGAAGCAAGACGGAGGTGATAAACGGATCTTTTCTTGATTTTCTGTACTTATATTCTTCCTCTGTCATTGATGAGTAGTTTATTTCTGAACCTAAGATTTTTTCTAGTTTTTTTACAATTAGAGATAGCTGGGGCATGATGACCTTGCCAATTATTAAGAGATCTATGTGCTCTGCGTCTCTATCTATGCCACGGATTAATTTTTGAGATAAGAAGGCGTATTTGATAAAACCTAATTTTGATTTGTTTTTAATTAGTTGCTGGCCAACTGGGGAGCTTTTGATGACCAGATTTAAAAGTTCTGGGTAAAAGGGGTAAGAGGTCTGATATGTGTAATAAAGCCTATTACCTCTTTTTTCACTTTTTAACATGCCAACGTCTTGCATTCTTTTTAGCTCTCTTCTGATGGCGTTTATTTCTTCTTTGGCCATTCTGGTAAGTTCACGAACGTAATACATCCCGTTGGGCTTACTTAAAAAAATGGATAAAAGTTTTACTCTAACTCTTGAAATGATGAAGTCTGATAGTTGTGCCATGTTGACAAACGGGTCTAAAAATATATTATTGAGCAGGAATTAACTGCAGTATATCTTTCTATGTGGAAAAGTCAAGATGTGGCTTGTTGAATAACATCTCCTTTCTCGTCATCCTGAGCCTGCCTGCCGGCAGGCAGGCCTGGTGAAGGATCTAGCGAAGCGTAAAAGATGCGGTCGCCTTGGCTACCTAGATTCTTCACTGCGTTCAGAATGACGGAGGGATAGAGGAAAATCCTCTAAGGTGGTCATTCTGAGTGAAACGAAGAATCTAGCGTTAGCGTGAGTTCAAATCTTGGAAGGTTGAATTTTTAGTTTTTATCATATTAATCTTTTTGTCTCTGGTCCAACCTTTGATTTTCTTTTCTATCTCAATGGCCTGCTGAGGGTCATTAAATATTTCAAACCAGATAAGTTTGTAGAGTCTATATTTTTTGGAGAATGAGTTACCAACAATTTTTTCTTGATGTTCCCAGATTCGTCGCTTCAGATTATTAGTAATGCCCGTATATAGAACTGTATCTTTATGGTTAGTGATAATATAGACAAACCACTGTTTCATTTGAGATTAATTGTATATTACAAGAGGAAACGCTTCGCTAGATTCTTCACTACGTTCAGAATGACGGAGGACGGGGTGAGTTCAGAAAGACAAGGGGGTTGGAAAAGTCAAGATGTGAAGTTAATACGAGATGGTGTTGCTGGTAGAGACGGCTTCTATCCAGATTTTACCGGGTTGGAAGTTGTATTCTTTGCCCTTTAAATTGTAAAAGATGGTGCGATCTAAACGGGTTTTCTTTTTCCAGGTTAAGTTTTCTGCTTGACCATTGGTAAAGACGATTGCCTTGCCGGCACCAGTGGTACCGTAGAGCATATGTTTTAGATCGTCTATCGGTCCGGTTTCCGTGACGAATTGAATCATGACTGTGGTAGCTTCTAATTGATTATCTGTGTTGTTGTCTATTTGACTCTTACCACCATTGATTCTCTTGTAAACCTTGGTGTCTGCACTGTATTGCCAGTTCACGGTGTATTGGCTGAATTTGTCCCAGAAGTCAAAGGTTATGTTGGTAGCTGGATCACCGTTTTCTGGCTTTTTATTGGTGAACTTCCAAGAAGTAAAGGTTTCATCCCAAGACTCTTTATCTTCTCCTATGGCGGACCAACCTCGTTTGTCTGCTAATTTCCAAAGGGCTTCTGTGAAACAGTACATAGAGTGCTCTGTGGCTACATCGTGGCCTATTCTGTCGTAATCTCTTCTGCATTCGTTAACAGAAAGACCGAACTGGTTAAGGTCGTTCTCCCCTGCCCAACCGTAGTCGCCTATCTGCCCTAGAGCATTGGCCTTGCCTGGAGTATTGGCTCCACCAACATGAACATAAATAGGATTTTCAGAATACTCTGAAGCCCAGTCTAGGAAGTATGTTCTAGCGCTTCTGACTGGACCCAAGATAGTGTCACCAAAAGCAGCGTCGCAGTAGTAGACGGCCATGAATCTGGTAATACCACCTTCGGCAATGGTTTCGTAAACAATGTCTGCCTTGGATAGACCAGATTGGGGTCTAGCCTCTGTGTGATTTTCTATCATAACGACCATGGGGCGACGTGTTTCCCATAAAGCTTTTTCTGTTTTTGTGTATAAGGCGCTGTTTAGAGGGCATGCTTCAGTTCTTGGTTCGCCTGGATCAATGGTTGGTTGGCCAGACGGGTCGGTGACAATACTTGGAGACACAAGGCCTGAAGACGTTGGCCAGAAAGCAAAAGTAAGACCAGCTGAGGAAAGGTAAGTAGCAACCAGAATGATTATTAGTTTGGATTTAGCGGAAATTTGCATAGTTATTTTTTTGTTGCCTCTTTTACTATCTCTTGCTCTTCGGAAGAGAGAGAGACTGTTTCTGATTTGCTTTTGGTAATTTCTTTAGCGTAGAGTCTGGTTGACTCTCTACTATGTAATGAGCTTATCACAATACCTGTGTTGTTTTCATCTAGCAAACAGAGAGTAAAGCTTTGGTTGCCACCCGTGTTGGTGAAAGGGTTGAATCGCTTGAAACCAATTTTTTGAAGATGGAGTTTGTTTTGTTTAATTTCGCTGTCTACTTTTTGGGTTAACATGTCTAGTTCTTCTTTGTTTATTTTGGACTGAGCAATGAGATGGTTAAGGGAAGAAAGAAGATTTTTTTTGGTAACGCCCTGGGTAAGGTGGCGATAGTGAAAAGAGAGCCTGATGTAAAAAAATGTGATCAATGCTAACCAGACAACTAGACCAATGAGTGAAATTAAAATAAAATCCATGAAAGTAATTCTATCAGAAAATTATGAATATCGACATAATCTCCACTTGGCTTAGGCAGACATTTTAGCTATAATTTACGAATCATGGCAAGAACAAGAAGGACAAAAAAGCAAAAGAGGCGTGTGCAAAATAGACGAGGACAAGGGGAAATTGTGGGTTTTAAAGTGAATATTGATAAGCTAGGTTTGGGTAAAAAAGATTCTGGGCAAGCCAAAATGACGAAAAAAATATATAAGTCTTATTTGCGAACGGACTTGACAAAGACGATTATACTGACTATGCTTGCTGTAGCCTTGGAGTTAGCCTTGTGGCACTATCTTTTTAGGTAGTACTTCTTAAAAAGGCTTTTGAAAAAACAGAAGGGGGTGAAGTAAAATGACAATGTATTGTGTAAAATGCCGCGCTAAGAAAGATGTGGGTGATGATTTTGAGGAAGTAACCATGAAGAATGGAAAACCAGCTACTAAGTCAGTATGCCCAGATTGCGGTACAAAAATGTTTAAAATTGGGGCCGTAAAATAGTCTTAAGTTTAAATACAAAAGATCCGATGAAGCTTTTTAAGTTAGTCGGGTTTTTTGTTTTTCCATGAGGAGGGAGTAGAAACGGAGGTTGTGGATGGTGGCTAACCTCATGGCAGTAGAATCTCCTATTTTAAATAAATGACTTAGGTAGCTTTTAGAGTAGTTGGTGCACAAAAGGCAGTCACAGGCGGTGCTGACTGGGCTGGTATCAGAGTAGTATTTTTGTTTGGTGGGGACGAGGTATTTATAGAACTTGGGGTCGTTAAGATTTATTTGATCTATTGATTTGGCGGTGTAAACATAGAGTCTTTGGTGGCGAGCGTCTCTGGTGGGTAAAACGCAATCAAAAATATGGTAACCCATTTTGACCAGTTTTACTATCTCGTCTGGCTTACCGATTCCCAAACCATAAAGCAGGTAATCTTTGGGAGTACAGTCGGCTATGGTTTGAGCTACCTGATAATTAAACTCTCCGTTGGCTCTCATGGGCCAACCACCGTAACCAAAGCCGTCAAAACCTATCTTGACTAGCTCCTGGGCGCAGTATTTCCTTAAATCTAGGTAGTCGCCACCTTGAACCACGGCGAGTAGATATGGGCGTTTGGCTTTAGGAGTTTTGGCGTAGATTTTTTGAAACTCGTCCTTACAACGACTTGCCCAAGCAATGGTTCGGTTGACTGTGTCTTCTGCTTGCTCACGACTGGCCTGGGGAGGGGTAAAGTCGTCTAGAACTACCAACATATCTGGTTTAATGTGTGATTGAAACTTGATGGATTCTTCTGGGGTAAAGAGAATTTTTTTGTTTTTCGACGGTCGGTAGATTACCCCTTCGTCTATGACCTTGCCTTGGGCTGGATTGGCTTTTATTACTGACATTACTTGAAAACCGCCGGAGTCGGAGATGATTCCACCAGCCCAGTTCATGAAGTTACCTACCCCACCATGTTTTATTAGAACTCTTTTGCCCAGTTCTAAATAGAGATGAAAGGTATTAACCAAGACCCCTGGAGTTTGGGTGTTTGTGATGTCAACCGAGTCAAGAGTTTTAAGAACAGCTCTGGTGGCGTCGGGAAAAAATACCGGCAAAGGTATTTTTTTATCCTCGATGGTTTTGAAAAATTTAGGCGACATGTAATTGTTTTATTTTTTCTTGTTAAAGTCTTCTTCTTTTAATCCAGATTGGAGTAAGATTGATCGAAAGGTTCCGTATGGTATTTCTTTTTTGGTTGTTTTAACGGTGACGTTGCGTGTTGGGGTGCCAACTTTACGATATTTGGCATGAGATCCTCTTTGTGCAACAAGAAAGAAATTTCGTGAACGAAGAGTTTTTAATATTTTCTTTAAAGGAATTGGTCTAGGCATAACTAAACATAGAGGAGACTAAGTTGGGTCTTTCTATTTTTGTGACCTCTGATGGGGAAATCTCTTCTAAATGTAATCCTAGAGCTTCTTTTAAAGATTCTAGAGCTTCTTTTTTTGTGTCGCCAAAGCTGGAGACCCCAGTGTTTAGATTCCAGGATACATAATATTTACCTTCTTTCCAAACGATGTCTTTGAGATTAATTCTTTTCATAGTTAGATTTTATCATATGAACAAAGCAAGGGAGATGGCGGCGAGGGCGGCGGTGTAGAAGGCGAAGTTTGTTAAGCGTTTATTTTTTAGTATTTTTTGAAGAATTTTTAAAGCCAGAAGACTGGAGATGAAACTGGATAAAAATATGGTGAGCAAAATGTTTGGTTGAAGATTAAGAGAGGAGATGTTTAGTTTGGTCAATGAGAGAACCATGCTACCTAAAATAGCTGGTATGGCCATGAGAAAAGCAAAGGAGAAACTGGTGTTGGAGTTTAGGCCCATTAATTTACCGGCAAAAATTGTGCTGGCAGAGCGAGAAATTCCAGGCACAATGGCAAGAGCTTGAAAGAGGCCTACCCCAAAGGCTTTTTTAGAGTTGATGTTTTTTATGCCTGTTTTTTGCCACTTTAATTGACTAAAGAGCAGTAAGATGATGGTGGTAACGGAAAAAGAAAGAAACAAAAACCTAGGTGAGTTAAATAAAGACTCAACCTGATCTAGAAAGAATAAACCAACCAAGCTAGCGGGGATAACACTTACCAATAATGGTTGAATTAGTTTTGTGAAATTTTTTTTAAGTGTGTCTTTAAAAAAGTAAAGAATGGCAGCCAGACTACCGGTATGCAGAATAATATCCGTGACTAATGGTTGGTTGTAAGAGCCAAAAAGCTGACGAAAAAATAACAGATGACCGGAGCTAGAAACGGGCAGGAATTCAGTGATACCCTGAAGAATCCCAAAAAAAGTTAAATGGAGTGGTGACATTACTTAGTGTCTTTTCTGAAGTTTTTGTGCCAGTCTTCAAGCACTTGCTTGATTAGGTCTTTGGAACCCAAACCAAAACCCAGACCTAAAGCTAGTGAAAGCATGGCAACAAAACCGATGAAAATGGTTCCAACGAAGGGTTGAGCAATACCTAGCTGGGAGATGGCGGCTAAGACGGTTATGACCATGATAAGGTAGCTGGTGAACTTACCCATTAACCTAGATGAACGAAGATCTATGCTACCAAGAGAACCTTTAACAACTTTTTCTAAAAAACCTGCTAAAAGAATTCCGGAAATGAGGATTAGAATGGCGGCAAAAACCTGGGGTAAATAAGCTAAAACCCCGTTCAAAACCTGGGTAACGGTGCTTAAACCCAGTAGATTGACACCAGTAACGAAGAATATTAAAAGAACTATGTAGCGAAAGATTTCTCCCAGAACGTCGTCTATTTTTTTAGTAATCGAGGCGTTTTTAAGAAATTTCTTAACGGCTGGAGTAGAGATTATGTCAGCTAAGCGTGCCAAGTTGAGCAACTTAACCACTCCAATCTTGACCCAACGGGCAACAAAAATACCGAAAACAAAAACTAGAACGGCGGATAGTAATACGGGAATAAAATTTACGATTCCTAAAAGTACATCTTGACTGGCTGTGAGTAGGGCTTTTTCTATAGTTAGATATGTGTTGTTTATATTGTTCATAACTTCATAATATGAAATTGTAGAGTAAAAGTCAAGTTTTTGAGTTGAAATGATATAATATATGGGTTAGCTCTTTTAAGACATCAGCGAGGAACGCTTGAGGCGAAAGCCGAGAGAGGAAAGTCCGGACAGCAAAAAGATATGGTGGCCAGTGAAAGCTGGTCCTCTAGGAAGTGATTTCTAGGGCGCGATAGGGCCACAGAGACGAATAAGGTGAAACGCTTTTATCTGTAATGGTAAGAGATTCATCACTAGTAATGGTGGTGGAGTGGTAACCCGCCCTGCTGCAACCTCCGAATTTAAGCGTTTTAAGGTATCTTTTCCAAGCTTAAAAAGTCGAGGGCATAGATAGATGTTCTTCATCCAATTTATTTTGGGTAACAGAATCCGGCTTATGATGTCTTAAAAAAGCTAATAATTTAGTCTACTTGGGGGAGGTGGTTTTTTCTGTTTAGATGGATGTGGGTGATGATGACCTGAAGTGACAAAGTGATAGGAAGGGAAATAACAGCTAGGGTGGGACCGCCCAAGCTGAAGCCAATAAGTAGAGCTACAATAGTAATCAAAGGATGAAGGCCAGTAGTTTTTTGCATGATTTTAGGAACCAGAAGATTGTTTTCTAGTTGTTGGACTAAGATTGAAACGATAAGGGCAGCAAGACCGTGAGTTGGAGACACAGAAATACCGACTATTATGGCGAAAATAGCGGTGATGGTGGGGCCAATGTTAGGAATAATCTCTAGCATTCCAGCAATAACCCCCAAAGCAACGGCGTAGGGCAAACCAATTAGGCTATAACCCAGGTAACTGAAAACACCTACGGATAACATTAGCGTTAAGATTCCCCTAACCCAGGAGCCGAGTTTTTTCTCTAGTTTAGTAAAAATATGGTAATAAAGCTTGGATTTGTGGCCAAAAATGGTTATTAAAGAGTTTTTTAACTTAGGCCTAGCTTGAAGAATGTAGTAGCTAATAACCAGGGTGGTAAAGGTGGTAATAATACCAGACAAAGTACCAACGGCAATTTTTATGACATGATCGGAAACGATAAAAGCCTGAGAAGAGAAGGAGTCGAGATTAATGTTGTAACTAGAAGCTTTTTCAATAATTTCTGGAAGGCGGGTAAGAAAGTTTTGAGTTTGAGAAATTAATGGTTTTATGAAGGAAGAGACTAAAAACCCAATAGCAGTAAAAAGAGAGAGAATGACTAGAACTGAAGATAAAGATCGGGGAATTTTTTTTGACTCTAGCCAAGTAATTAGGGGGTTAATGGCAATGGCAATAAGAAAGGCAATATAAACTAAAAGCAAAACACTGGTTATTTCTGCCAAAAATTTCATGCCGAGAAAGACGATTAGGACCCAAAAGACGCTTGATGGGGCAATATCGACTGTGTGACGAAGTGTTTTTATTTTATCAGCCATGAACTTAAGGTATTAATAAGTTTTTTTTGATTACTATCTAAATCATACCAAATTATTTGGAATTGTTTTTTATACCAGGTTAACTGGCGTTTGGCGTACTTGAGATCAGCCTGGGTCCATGCCTTAATTAATTCATCTTTATCTGTTTCTTTGTTTATATATTTTAAAATGTGAGCCAGACCCAGGGCGGAGTAAATTGGTGATTTTTGGTTTAATTTTAAACTTCTCAGCGCTTTGACTTCGTTTATTACTTTGTTATTAAGCCTGGTTAATACTCGAGTGTGGATGTTTTTTTCTAATGTGGCCATGTCTGACTTTAAACCAATCCAGCGAAAATGGGTGTTTTTTTGTAGCTTAAGGTATGTAGGTTTTTTTGAGACAGGGTTTAATAAGATCTCTATGGCTCTTATTAAACGGCGGGGGTTGGATCTGTCTGACTGATTCATGCTCTTGAATTTTTTTACATTAAGATTTTGCAGATTTTTTTGGAGATCTTTAACAGATAGCTTGCTTAGATTGTTTCTAAGTTTTTGGTTAAAACCAGTGTGGATGTCTAGCATGGGTTGGGTTAAGGCTTTTAGGTAGAGACCGGTACCCCCTACAATTATTATATTTTTTTTTGCCAACGTTTCTTTTTTAATTACCTGCCAGGCAAAATTGGTAAAATCCGAGATGTTTAATGTTTCTGTGGGTGAAATTTGGTCTACGCCCCAGATGTTTATTGAACCCTGTTCAGATTCCACATCTGAACAGTCACGACCAGAGTCGAGGACAGTATCCGATGAGGAATCTTTGGAGAAGTAGATGCTGGGTAGGTTTTGGTATCTATATGAGTTATCTTGGTGACGGATGAAGCCTGGTGGAATGTCTTGACCTGTAAGAATTGGCAGACCCTGATAAGCTTGGCGAGAGTCGACCGAGATTATGCAGGTGTTGCCGATTTTTTTGGCGATTTTTAAGGCCAGTGATGTCTTGCCAGAAGCGGTTAAGCCACAGATAACTAGAATTTTCATCTGATTGTTGGGCGAGTAGATAGGTGAGGTTTGTTAATTAGGTTCTCTAGTATTTGCCAACGTTTTTTCTTAATTTGGGGGGGAATATTATCTTGATACAAACGATAGGCTACGGTACCAGGGCGGGGAGAGTACCGGGCAATAAAGGCCACTTGAAAGCCTGCTTTTTTGGTTAAATTAACGGTGTCCTGAAAGTCTTTTTCTGTTTCGCTGGGGAAACCTACTATGATGTCTGTACCAAAGGTGGCGTTGGGCACTGCGACTTTAATTTGATTAATCAATTTTATGTAGTTTTGGGCGGTATAACCGCGATTCATTAATTTTAGAATACGATTACTACCCGATTGAACTGGCAGATGGATAAATCGGTTTATTTTTCTGTTTTGAGTAATTTCTTTGATTAAAGCGGGGTGGAAGTCCCAGGGGTTGGCGGTTAAAAAATTAATTGTTTTAAGGTCTTTAAATTTTGATATTTCTTGAAGAAGGTTTACAAAGGGTGGGCTGGATTTTGGTTTAGATAAAGTTGATTTTCTTGTTTTGATGTTGGTTTTTTCTAGACCATAAGAATTAACGTTTTGCCCCAAGAGAGTGATTTCTTGGTAGCCATTTTTTACCAGATCTTTCACTTCGCTAACTATGTCTTCCATGGGTCTTGAGATTTCTCTGCCTCTTGAGTAAGGAACGATGCAGTATGTGCAAAACGAGTTACAACCGCTGGAAATAGGTACAAAAGCATGTAGTTTATCTTTTCTAATGGCTGGGGAGTTGAAGCCAACCTTGTTTATGGGCAGAATCTGATCTATTTGAGGTAATAGTTTAAGCAGATTTTTTTTCTGGTGATGGAGCATGCAACCAGTTAAGATAATCTTGGGCCTATTGCTTCCAAAATATTTTTCTATATTTAGCAAAAAACCCTTAACTCTATCTTCTGCACGTTGGCGAACACTACAAGTGTTGACAACTATTTCATTAGCTTTTTTCCAGTTAGAAGTTTCTTTGAAACCACGAGCAATATAATCACCAGCAATTCTTTCTGAATCTGATTTATTAGCCTGACAGCCAAAGGTTTTGATAAAAAAATACTTCATTTGGTTACCAAATCTTTTTTCTTAGTGGTTTACCAACTCTGAAGTTGATAACCTTGTGGCTTTTGATGACTTGCCTGGCGTTTTCGTTTCCAAATGGAACAACGGATTTATCACCTACTTTGGATACGTAGAAGGTACCGAAACCGGATATGACTACCTTGTCACCTTTGACTAGAGAAGTAATTACTTCTGAAAAGAAAACCTCTACGGCTTCTTTGGCGGCCTTTTTGGTTAAATGAGCTTTTTTAGCTACTAGATTTATTAAGTCTTGTTTTGTCACTTTTAGTGTTCACCTCCTATCAAATGGGCATTAATTGAAACTTGCTTGATGTTACCAGGAAAAATATGATTTAGCAACAGATTCTGGACAAGCCAGAATGACGATTGTGGAATCGTCACTTGGCGATTTCGGAGACGCGGACTCCTGTCTTCCGCACTTTTCTCAAAGACAAGCCTTTGTCCTTAAAAGTGTGCCTGAATAACTAGGCTTTTTCGCAAACTGGGTGTCCCGTTGGTAGAATTTAAGAATGTTTGTAAGGAGAAAGAGGAACAAGAGTGGTAG
>JAHJQJ010000059.1 GCA_018819325.1 Patescibacteria group bacterium | reverse complement strand
TTGTGTAACTTGACCGTTGCAAGCGCCTGGGCAAGATCTTAGATGAAAGTAAAAACAAGAGGTCTGAGTTGAGTTAAAAGGTTTTTGGCAGTAGCCAAATGTGTTCCTTGCGGACTTTAGTATTTTAAAGACCTGTTTTTTGTTTAGAAATGGACCAAATATTTGCTGTTTAGGATGAAGAAAGTTTGATTGAATCAAGTCTTGGCCGCGAACAATAAGTATTCTTTGGTGTGGTGGATTAGTAATAACAATGTAGGGGGCAGACCTGTTATCTTTTTGAATAATATTAAATTTTGGTGTGTAATTTTTTATTAATTCAGCTTCTAAAAGAATGGCAATGGTGTCGTTGGGAGTAGTGATGAAGTTAATTTTTTTAGTTTGAGAGATAAAAGGAGCTTGCTTTAAGTGTTGTTTGACGCGAGTTTTGACGTTTATTGATTTACCTATGTAAAGTGGGGTTTTGTTTTTGTCTTCAAAAATGTAGACGCCTGGAAGATGGGGAAGGTTGGCGGTATTTAGAGGCATTTTTTTAACTCTTGGGCGGTGGGGGTGGTGAACTTGTTGGCAAGTTCTCTGGGTGTTCCTTCTGCTATTACTTCTCCACCTTTTTCACCACCTTTTGGCCCTAGGTCAATTATATGGTCGGCGTTTTTAATAACGTCTAAGTTGTGTTCTATTATAACAACGGTGTTGTCTTGATTGACTAAGGTTTTTAGGGTTTTAAGCAACTTGTTTAAATCATGAAAGTGTAAGCCGGTAGTGGGTTCATCTAGAATATATATGGTGTGACCGGTGTTGGTTTTGGCTAATTCGGTTGACAACTTGACTCTTTGAGCCTCACCACCAGAAAGAGTGGGTGCTGGTTGACCAAGTTTGATATACCCCAAACCTACTTCTTGTAGTGTTTTTAGTTTCCTTTCAATGATGGGAATGGGTTTGAAGAAATCGTAAGCTTGATCTATTGTCATGTCTAGAACTTGGGCTATGTTTTTATCTTTATATTCAACCTCAAGCGTGGGTTGGTTGTAACGAGTCCCCGAACAAGTTTCGCAGGTAATGTATAGATCGCCCATGAATTGCATTTCTATTTTAATTTGGCCGTCTCCCCGACAGGCTTCGCATCGGCCACCTTTTACGTTGAAACTGAATCTGCCAGAATTGTAGCCTCTGAAATTTGCTTCTTTGGTGTTTGAGAAAGCGTGTCTTATGTAGTCGAAAGTTTTGGTGTATGTTGCCGGGTTGCTTCTGGGGGTTCTGCCAATTGGGTTTTGGGTAATTAGACTAACCCTTTTTACATTGTTTGGAATATCAATACTTTGAAATGGTATGTCTTTTTGACGGTGACGATTGTTTAGCTTTCTTAAGAGGGCCTCGTTTAATGTGTCTACCACTAGTGAAGATTTACCTGAGCCTGAAACTCCGGTGACGGCAATTAGCTTGTTTAAGGGAAAGTTTACGTCTATGTTTTTAAGATTGTGTTGGGTGCAACCTTGAAGCTTAATTTTGGTGCTGGTTACTTGGTGGTCCGAAAGTATTTGATAGTTTGTGGTTTTTGGTACAGATATGGTTCTCTTGCCTGAAAGGTACTGGCCCGTAATACAATTGCTATCCATTATTTTACTTATGTCTCCTTGGAAGGTAATCTGGCCACCGTGTTCTCCTGCTTGGGGACCGAACTCTACAATATGGTCGGCTGATTCTATGGTCTTTCTGTCGTGTTCGACCACGATTAGAGTATTACCAATCAATGAAAGGTCTCTTAATGTGTTGATGAGCTTTTGGTTGTCTTGTTGGTGTAGGCCAATTGTAGGTTCGTCTAAAATGTAGAGAATACCAGTTAGGCGACTGCCAATTTGGCTAGCCAACCTGATTCTTTGTAATTCACCACCCGAAAGACTACCCGATTCTCTTGATAGACTTAGGTAGTCAAGACCGACGGAAGACAAAAACTTAAGTCGATTTTTTATTTCTTTAATAATGGGCTGGCTAATTGTTTTTTCGTTTGGAGATAGCTGGTTGGAGATTTGTTTTATGTTTTCTAGCAGTTGACCTATGGGGAGAGCAGAGATTTGAGCAATGGAAAGATCATTAATAGTTACAGATAGAGATTCTTTTTTTAGTCTGTCCCCCATACAACCGGGGCACTCTTTTTTTATCATGAAAGGTTCAAGGCTAGATCTTACGTGTTCGGAACTGGTTTTTTGATAACGCTCTTCAAATATTTTTACTAGACCCTTAAAGTTGGAGTTGCCTTGGAATAGTGTTTCTCCCTCTGATTGGGTGAGTTTTTTAAGGGGGGTGTTGGCATCAAAACCGACTGTTTTCATGGCTTTTATTATTAGTTTGGCTGTCCAACCCCTGTGTTCAAACTGACTGGCTAAGGGAATTATGGCGCCTTCGTAAAGGGTAAGTTCTGGGGCAATAACTGACATTTGGTTTAACGCTAGCCTGGTACCTAAGCCAGTGCAGCTGGGGCAAGCACCGTCTGGAGAGTTAAAGGAGAACTGTCTTGGTTGGAGTTCGGCTAAAGAGATGTTGCACTTAGGACAGGATAGATTTTGGGAGAACAAATAGTCTTCTGTTTGAGTAGGATTTTCTGGAAAAGAAAAGGACGGGTCGGAAACGATGGTTATGATTACCTCACCCGCGGAAATGTCTATGGCTCTTTCGACTGACTCGGTTAATCTTTGTTTTTCGTACTCTGTTTTGGATTGGACCGAGCCGATTACCAACTTATCTAAGATTGCCTCTATGTTGTGGCGGTTGTTTTTGAAAAGTGTTTGGGTGGTGTTGGTTTTCAAAATTTGCCCGTCTACCCTGCATTCTGAAATGCCTTTTTTGTGCAGGTTTTCAAATAGGTTTTTGAATTCACCCTTTTTGTTTTTGACGATTGGAGCTAAGATCATAATTCTAGTGCCTTTTTTCTTGGAGTACTCTGGGTGGCTGACACATAGATCAACGGTGGAGGAAATGATTTGGGTAATGTCTTGGGGTTTAACGAGCGTGTCACACTGATGGCAATGAGGGTGGCCGATACGAGCGTAAAGAAGTCTTAGATAGTCGTATATTTCTGTGACCGTGCCTACGGTGGATCTGGGGTTTTGACTACCCTGCTTTTGATCTATCATAATGGCTGGTGAGAGGCCTTCTATTTGGTCTATGTCTGGTTTGTCCATAACACCTAAAAATTGCCTGGCGTAAGATGATAAAGATTCTACGTATCTTCTTTGACCTTCAGCATAGATGGTGTCGTGAGCCATGCTAGATTTACCGGAGCCAGAAAGGCCGGTAAATACCACCAATTTGTTTTTTGGTAAGGTAAGATTAACGTTTTTTAGGTTGTGTTCGCGGGCGCCTTTTATGATCAAATGGGTTAATGGTGATGCCTTTTTCATAACAGATTAGTATAGCAGAAAAATACCCGAAATACCCGCTTTCCTTGTCATCCCCGCGTAGGCGGGGATCCATTTGTATAGATTCCGTGTCAAGCACGGAATGACAGGACTAGGAGAATGTTTTAAGATGGTCGCGGAGTTTGGCGGCTTTTTCAAAGTCCCAGTTTTTGGCGGCTTGGTTCATTAGGGTTTTAAGCTTAACAGCTAGTTTTTTCTTATCCTTTGGAGTTAAACTGCTGGCGTCTGGTAAAGTGGAAGTATGCGAAACTTCCGGGAGTTGTTTTTCTAGCAATCTGTCTCTAATTGGCTTGGAAATCGATTTAGGAGTAATATTATGGTCATCATTAAATTTTTGTTGAGCTTTTCTACGGGTTTGGGTTATGTCCATGGCTTGCTTCATGGACGGAGAGATTCTATCGGCAAAAAGAATGACCTGGCCGTTTACGTGCCTAGCGGCACGACCCATGATTTGAATAAGGGAGGTGGAGGTTCTTAAAAAACCTTCTTTGTCTGCGTCTAGAATGGCGATTAAGGAAACCTCTGGTAGGTCTAGGCCTTCTCTTAACAAATTTATGCCTATTAGGCAGTCAAAATCTCCCTTTCTTAGATTGTCTAAAACATCTCCCCTGTCTAGTGTTTTTATGTCTGAGTGAAGGTATTCAGCCTTAACACTGTCTTTCTGTTTAGTTAGATGTTCGGCTAATTCCTCGGCCATTTTTTTGGTTATGGTTAAGACCAAGACCCGTTCTCCCTTGGTTTTGCGTTTAAGTATTTCTTGTGTAAGGCGTGTTATTTGGTTTTTGGTAGGCAAAACAATAATTTCAGGGTCTAAAAGCCCGGTAGGCCTAATGACTTGCTTGGCCACGGTGTTTGACAAGCTTATTTCGTAGTCTGTTGGTGTGGCGGAGGTATAAAGACTTAAAGGAATTTTTCTTTGGAACTCGGTAAAGGTAAGGGGGCGGTTGTCTAGGGCGGCTGGTAGCCTAAAGCCAAAGTTAATGAGGTTGGTTTTTCTGGATTGATCTCCTTTAAACATTCCTCTGATTTGAGGTAGGCTAATGTGGGACTCGTCTATTACGGTAAGGAAGTTTTTGGCTTTGAATTTTTTAACGTTGTAGTGGAAATAGTCTAGCAAGGTGTATGGTGGTGAACCGGTTGCTCTGCCGTCGAAGTATCTAGAATAGTTTTCTATGCCGTTTACGTAACCTAATTCTTGAATCATCTGCAGATCATACTCTACCTTTTGTTCAATACGGTGAGCCTCTAGGAGCATATTATTTTTTTTGAAATATTTAATTTGATTTCTTAGGTCTTGGCGGATAGTTTTAAAGACTCTTTTGTTATTTGAAGTGCTGGCTAGATAGTGTTTGGCTGGATAAATGGTGATGATTTTCTCTTGTTGCACGGGGGTAAAGTTTAAGGGGTCTAGGGCCTGAATTGATTTAATTATTTTTTCGTTTAGCTGAATTGAGTAAACTACGTCTAATTGAGATGGGTATATTTCTAAATGATTGCCGGTAAGCCTAAAGGTGCCACGAGTAAGTGTGGTGGTTGTTCTTTGGTATTGCAAAGAGACTAGATGGGATGCAAGGGTATGACGATTAATTACTTGACCTGAAGTTAAATACAATAGCTGACCTTCTTGGCTGTCTGGTGAACCTAAACCATAGATACAAGAGACGCTGGCGACGACTATGGTGTCTGGACGAGTTAAAAGGTTAGAGGTGGTGGTTAGCCTTAGTTTGTCGATTTCTGGATTTATGGATGTTTCTTTTTCTATGTAGGTGTCGCTTTGGGGAATGTAGGCCTCTGGTTGGTAGTAGTCGTAATAGCTAACAAAGTAAGAAACGGCATTTTTGGGGAAAAAGTCTCTAAACTCTTGGTAAAGTTGACTGGCTAGAGTTTTGTTGTGGGAGATAATTAAGGTGGGTAGCTGGAGTTTTTCAATGATTTTAGCCACGGTAAAGGTTTTACCTGAGCCTGTAACGCCCAAAAGAGTTTGGTGTTTATTGTTTTTGCTTATGGAGTTAACCAGTTTGTCTATGGCCTGGGGCTGATCCCCCGCCGGTTGAAAACTGGTCTTGAGCTTGAATTGCATTGTATTTATTTTTTGGAGATTGCTTTTAATACCTGTTTGGTAACACGAAAACAAAACTCAAGATTTTGCTTAGTGTATTTTCTGTCGACTTCTTCCAAGCCACCAATATGTAACCTGTTTCTAAATTCCCTTACAATATCTATATCATTGCATAGTTTCTCTGAGGATATTATTTTGTGTTTTAGGCATAATCTGGTTAAATGTAGTAATCCTAATTTTTCAACTGTTTTTTTGATTTTTTTTCTATCACCAGCTATTATTTCTTTAGACTCGTTGATTCTGTGAAGAACTTTGATATTTAAATACTTCCATTGTAGTATAGCCTCAATTATTGTAGCTATATGAACGATAATGGTTTTTCTGAAACTATTTATCTGAGTTGTTTTATTCTTGTATTCTGCGGACTCGGAGATAACTATTAATTCGTTGATGTGTTCAAAGGCAAGATCTAAATTTTGACTCAACACCTTATTATCAATGAAGGAGAAAGGACTCATTATTGAAAACTTAACATTTGAGAAAGGGATGGGTAACCTTTTTTCTTTAGATAATTTCCTAGTTTCATATCTGGACGAACACCAAGATCAACGTTGTATTTTTTTCTATGGTATCTATTTTAGTATCGCTTCTTAGGGGGCGAAATACTCCTTGTTTGGTACGAGATCTTGGTTTTTTCATAAATTTAGTATAGCATTACTTTTTTCTGGTGGATTGGAGTAGTTGTTCCATGTGAGAGATTCTAATTTTGGATAAAGAGCGAGCTGTTTGATCACGTAGTTTTCTTGATTGGCTTATATTCTTGGCACTTGAGTGGTGACTTTGATAGTGTGTCGTCTCAAAATTTCCCAGGTGTTTATCTTGAATTTTATATAGGGCCCGCCAACGTTTCAAAATAGTATCAGTGATACTTTGCCATTTACTGGAGCTAATTTTATTGAGTAATCTTAAGGCGTCGAATATGTGCTTTAGATTATCTCTGTTAACTTCTGGTGGGAAGCTAGGATAGAAGTAGAGCAAAATTTCATGATCTGAATTGTCTTTACTAGCCTTGAGAAGTCTTTTGAGTGCGGCGTTAGTGTTGGGAAGGTTTTCGGTATGATTATATGATATGGAGACAACGGGACACAGGTGAAATCTATATGGAAGACTGGTGTTTGCTTTAGCAATTTCAAATTGTTCACCTAGGAAATTTTGGATTTGTGTGCGTTTGGTTAAACTTGGTGGAGTTCCGTCGTAGAGTAGTGCTAGATCAAGATCTGAGTTTTGTAGGGTTCCAAGTAAACTTCTTAGGGTGTTGCCGCCATTGACTGAACTACCGATTGGAACGAGAGATAATCCTGTAATTTTTGGGTATTTTTTTTGTACAATCTCTCCTAGTTTTACAAGTGTGGCTTGGACTTCTGGAAGAATGACGTGTTGTTCTGATGTGAACTTATCAATTAAGTCTGATGATGTTTGTTTGGGTTGTGAATGTCTTACATCCTCCTTTATGTGTCTTAGCCCCATTCCATCTTTAATATCTTTAGATATTTGGGATCGCTTAAGAATACGTTCAAGATCTGTGTTTATTTGTGAGTTTTCCATATTATAGGATTGTGCCGAGGAGAAGATTTGAACTTCCACGTTCTTGCGAACACTACCACCTCAAGGTAGCCTGTCTACCAATTTCAGCACCTCGGCAGGTGCAAAAGGTATTTTAACACGATTATAAATAGTGACAAGGACCGTCCCTGTCAGGTATAGTGGATATATGCCTGCTAAGAATAGGTTGAAAGAATACGTTGAGGGTGGAGTTTATCATGTTTATAATAGAGGAGTTTTGAAGCAAGATATTTTTCTTGATGATCATGATTATTGTGCATTTTTATCACTGCTTAAGTATTACCTATCTCCTGTTTTACCCACTTCCCATAATAGGGAGCACCCTTTTCAGAAGTCTGGATATGTAAAATTGATTAGACCTAGACCCTTGGCGAATATAAATAAGGAGGTAGAATTGTTGTGTTATTGTTTGATGCCTAATCATTTTCATTTACTTTTAAGGCAAATAACTGTTGACGGTATGCAAAAGTTAATGAGAAGAATATCTACGACTTATGCAATGGGTTTTAATAAACGGTATAAGAAAAGTGGATATGTGTTTCAAGGTAGATATAAAGCGGCGTTGATAGATATGGATGAGTATTTGTTGCACGTTTCTCGATATATTCATTTGAACCCGGTTAAGTTAGAGCTGACAAGGACCGTCCCTGTCAGTGAGTATCCATATTCGAGTTATGCTTATTATTTGAGAAAGAAATCTGCACGGTGGCTTAAACCAGAGTTAATTCTAGATCATTTTAAACACCAATCGTACCGCTCTTTTATTGATGACTACCAGGGAATTTCTGAGAATATTTTAGGAGGTCTTGTTTTAGACGATGATGAGTAGATGACAAGGACCGTCCCTGTCAGTTGTGGACAAGAAAGGGATCGAACCTTCACGAGCGTAAGCTCACAGCGTTCTGAACACTGCGCGTCTACCAATTTCGCCACTTGTCCGTTTTAGTTTAGCCAGTAGGTGTCTATTATATCTGATATTTTTTGGTTTCTTGACA
>JAHJQJ010000058.1 GCA_018819325.1 Patescibacteria group bacterium | reverse complement strand
TTCTGGAATAGCAAAACAAGAGATGTTGGGGTGCTGGTGAAGTTTTTGACCAACACCGTGGCCGGTAAGGTCACGGCTAACGGAGTAACCGGCGTTTTCAATTGTTTCTTGCAAGGCTAGGGAGATATCGTAAACGCTGTTGCCTGGGGTGGCTTTTTTTATGGCGTTTGCAAGGGCTTTCTTACCAGTATCTAGAAATTTTGTGGTGGAGGCAATCAAAGGAGGAATTTGCATGGTAAAGGCGCTGTCTGTGTGAAAACCCTTATAGTACACACCGCAGTCTACCGTAATCACATCCTTGGGTATTAATTTCCTGGAATTGGGCATGCCATGCACCATGCCTGAGTTTATATTAATACAGGTGGCAAAGTTGTAACCACGAACGGTTTTGAAAGAGGGATAAGCGCCTGAGTTTACAATTATTTTTTCTGCTAGTTTGTCTAGTTCTAGGGTGGTGATGCCTGGTTTGATAGCCTGCCTTAGTTCTTTTTTTACCCTGGCCAAAATAAGGCCAGACTCTTGCATGGCTTTTTGTTTCTTGGAACTCATGAAAGTGATTATATCCTGTTTAGAGGTTGGACTCCATTAATTATGCGTAATTTATTGTAATTTTTTTATGGTGAAAAACCCTGCGGGCTGATCTTGGTAGTGAAATAGTGGGTTTATTTACCAGTTGCACTAGTGAAATAGTGGGTTTATAATAGAAATATGATGATAAAACGATCAATTTACCCAGAATTAAAGAAACACCTACAAGAAAAGGAAATAAGTCTGATAACGGGTCCCAGGCAGGCTGGCAAAACCACTTTGATGAATATTTTGGCAAAAGATATTCTTGAGGCCAATGAGGACTCTATATATTTGAACTTGGATAAAGAAAAGGACTTTGAAATATTTAAATCCCAAGAAAATCTAATTAATTACTTGAAGTTACATTTAGGCACGGCTAAAAGATCGTATGTTTTTATAGATGAAATTCAAAGAAAAGAGAATGCTGGTTTGTTTTTAAAGGGGCTTTATGATGGTGATTTACCTTATAAATTTATTATTTCAGGATCAGGAAGCGTAGAACTAAAAGAAAAAGTTTCAGAAGGTTTAGCAGGGAGAAAAAAGACATTTAGGCTTAGAACGCTATCTTTTAAGGAGTTTGTTGACCATAAAACAGATTATAAATTTAGCTCTAATCTAGACGATTATTTTGCTTCTTCTGCTTATTCAGACTTATTGTTAAACGAGTATTTACAATTTGGCGGTTATCCTAAGCTGGTGCTCAAAGAAAAGGCTCTGGACAAAAGAGACGTTTTGGAAAGTATTTTTGAAAGTTATGTTGATAAAGACTTGAAGGATTTATTAAAGCTTAAAAGCACAGAGGAAGTGGCAAGTTTGCTGACCTTTTTGTCTACCAGAATCGGTAAGTTGACGGCTACATCTGAGATATCTAATAGGATTAACTTGAGTTATGATACTGTGAAACAATATCTTTATTACTTGAGAAAAACTTTTCAAATAGAATCACTGCAACCTTTTTCAAGAAATCCAGAAAGCGAAATTGTTAAAACTTCTACTTACTATTTTTTAGACATGGGTATGCGTAATTTTGTCTTTAATCGCCTGAGTCATTACGACCCTATTGTTTCTGGAAGTATGCTGTTTCAAAACTTTGTATATTTGCTTTTATCTGATGATCCTTTGGTTTCAAAAGTAAATTTTTGGAGAACCAAAGAGCAGGCCGAGGTAGATTTTGTGGTGAACATAGGGTCGATACTAATTCCCGTGGAGGTAAAGTTTTCCAAAATTGGTAATAATTTTTCGGTGGGCAAGTCTGTTCATAGCTATATTAAAAAATATTCTCCAAAAAAGTTTCTTATTGTAAATTTAAATGCTTTAGAAGAAATTAAGATCAAAAATACTATAGTTAAATTTATTCCCTTTCATCATCTGGTTAACAAAAGCATTATCGACGTTTAATTATTCTCTGAGGGTGGGTAATGACAGGGACGGTCCTTGTCAGTTGATGGAGTTTTGGGTGAGGGTGAGGGTGGTGCAACGGGGTCGGAGCGAAGCGGAGAAGTTAACGATACAAAAAAATTAAAAATCGTGGGCATCAGCTATAGACCTTCCGCCATCTGCCTTGATACATTCACCGTTTACATAGGATGAATCGTCGCTCGACAAAAATAAGGCAATATTGGCGATATCGTCGACGGTACAAAGTTTCTGGAGGGGATAGTCTTTGACGACGTCGTCGAGCCATTTTTTCAATTCTTTTGGAGAGCGATTGTTTTCGGAATTGGCTATGCGAACGAAACCAGGGCAGATGGCGTTGCTTCTAATCTGCGGAGCATGGTCGACAGCCAGTACTCTGGTTAGGCCATTAATAGCAGCTTTAGTTACAGAATAAACGGCAAAATTTGGAACGATAGTAAAGGCGGCCATGGAGGAAATGTTAACGATGGTTCCCCCACCGCTTTTTAACATGATAGGGATGGAATACTTGGCAAAACGATAATATCCATTGAGGTTAACATTGACGACACGCTGCCAATCTTCCTCTGGAGTGTCAACGACAGTGTTAAAAATTTTGCCTGCGTAGCAAGCCGCACAATTTACCAAAGAAGTGAGTTTGCCGAAGTTTTTTTCACTGGCCTCGATGGCTTTTTTTACATCAGTTGAGACAGCCACATCGGCATTTACAAATATGCTGTTCCCACCTTTTTCTTTAATAACGTCAGTGGTTTTTTGCCCCATCTCCTCATTAGTGTCTACGACGACAACTTTGGCTCCTTCTGAGGCAAACTTAAGGGCGATGGCACTGCCAATTGAAGGGCCTCCATCTTTGTAACCGAGGGCGGCTCCTGTAACTAAAGCTACTTTATTTTTTAGTTTCATTTTTTGTTTTGTTAATTTTGTCTAACGGCTCCAGTATATGCGGAGTTGAGGTGTTTTTGTTAGTAATATTTGTATGTTATCACAACTTTATTGATTCCCGCCTGCGCGGGAATGACGGAGGGGGTGGTTTATTCGTCATTCTGGGGACAGAGCGAAGCGGAGGACTCCAGAATCAAATTAGACAGATTCTGGACAAGCCAGAATGACGTGGAGGGCAGGGGGGGGTTCAGAAAGGACTGTCCTTTCCCCGACCCGATGGTCGGGGAGCCCGCGGACGTAGCCACTCCTGTTAAGGACAGACCTTTCTTCTAGGCGTGACCCGCGGGGTTGAGCCTGTGAATGCAATAAATAAAAAAACAAAAATCAGGGAGCACAACTTATTTTAAACTCGTTTCACTTAATTTACCGAGAAGTTGAGTTAATTCGTTCTCAAATTCTATTGTTATGTCTGAAGCTCCACTAATTGCGTGAGCTGTTTCATGCAAAAGAGTTCCTGCAAAAGAGACTAGATCTTTAAATTGGTCTCGTTTTATTATGATTCTCTTTTCGTGTTCTTCCCAGACACCACGTGCTTCATCATATCCTTGCGTTTCCAAACGCATTGTTTCTGAAATTAAAATTTCTTTAACTTTAGTTGGTTTCCCACCAATCAATTTAAGAATATCATCTTTTTTTGAAAATATCTCTTTTTCTTTTTTTGATAAAGAATTTTCATCAATAAATTTAAATTCAAAACTATCATTCCATTGAGCGGTATATTCTTCAAGATCTCTTATCTCATTTCCCTCGATATCTTTTAGACCTCTTGTTTTTGATTTAACATTCTCGGGAATAGTAATAATTCTGAAACCATCTCTTTTTGCTCTGTCTACCATTGTTTGAGCATCAGATAGTTCCCAAGGTGTTAAAAAAATAACCTTATCTTTTGAGTTCAGTAATTTGCATGCATGAACCGAAACATCGATCCAACTTAATTCATCGTGTGATTCACCTAGTTCAAATTTTTGTAAATCTTCAACTAGACATTCTGCAACCCGCTTTTCCTTACACTCTAACAAAATTGATTTGACTCTGTCGGCGTAAGCACTTCTTCCAACATTAGTTCTTTCTCTGTTTAGAGATTTTTTTATTTTTGTTGTTGTTGTAATTGAGGTTATATTATAAGAAAAAAGAAAAAAGAAAGTTTTCTTCTTCTGCCACTCTTAATCCATTTATGTAAATTCTTGAGATTGATTTTTTCTTATCCAATACAACACCGTATTGAGTTTTTTCTAATTCTTCTTCATTTGAGAATATCAAGAAAAAATCTTTTGCCAACTCAATATCTATGTCTTTTATTTCTTTAAGAACAAAATCTGTTCCTTCCATCTTTGAATCAGAAGGTTCAGAGATAAGTGCGTGAAGCGTAGTAATATCCTCAAAATCAGCTTTTGAAGATTTTCCAAGTGTGATGTCACTAAATTTGGATTTGATTAGAACTTTGATTTTATTTCTGTCAAAAGTGGCAAAAGCATCTTTTAATCCAACTCCAAATTTACCAATAACTTTCTCAGGATTTTTTAATTTTTCATCACATTCATTTTGGGTTAAATGTTCATATTTTATTCCTCTTCCGAAATCTCTAATATGCCATTTTTCTTTGTCTTTGTAAATTTTAATTTCTGAAGAATTTGTGAGTGCTTGTTCATCTAAAGCATTAGCAATAACTTCTCTTATTGCATGATATACTTCCCAATCTTCTAGAACTTTCTTAATGTTTAAATCAAACTTTTTCATATTATTAAGTGGAATTTACATTTATATAATATTTTTGATTATCGTACCCCTTTTTTAACCCCTGAAATTATTGAGTTTAACAGCTCCAGTATATACGGAGTTGAGGTGTTTTTATTAGTAATATTTTGTATATTACCACAACTTTATTGATTCCCGCCTGCGCGGGAATGACGGGGGGGGCAAGAATGACGAAGGGGGTGCAGGAATGACGGGGAGTGGCAGGAATGATGGAGGGGCAGGAATGACGGGGAGTGGCAGGAATGATGGAGGGGCAGGAATGATGGAGGGGCAGGGGGGAGGTTTTTGCCGCGTTCCACATCTGAACAGTCACGACCAGAGTCGAGGACAGTTCCGATGAGAAACACTCTGTTTTATGACCATATCAAATTTGTGGCTACGGGCTAGGCTCAACCCCGCGGGTTGAGCTTGGAGAGGATGGAGAGGTGGATGGTGGTGATGTCTGGTTCGCCATCTATTTCTATTAGTTTACCTGCGTCTTTGAAGTATTTAATAACGGGGACTGTTTTTGTTTCGTATATTTCTAGGCGTTTTTTGATTGCTTGTTGAGTGTCGTCGCTTCTGCCTTCTAGTTTGGCCCGCTTGAGTAAACGGCTATAGGTGGACTCTTGAGACAAGGTGATGAAAATGACGTGGTTAATTTGTTGTTTGATTTGTTTTAAAAACCAGTCGAGATGTTCTGCTTGACGTAGATCTCTGGGTATGCCGTCTAGGATAAAACCCTGTGTAGTAGTTTTTAAAACTGGTTCCAATACATCTAGAGTGGTCTCGAAAGGAATAAGAGTCCCTTTTTTTAGAAGGCTTTTGATGATTTTACCTTTTGGGGTTGGAGCTTTAGCCGCCTGTCTTAAGAGTTCGCCGGTTGAGATATGCTTTAGATTTAGTTTTTGAGTTAGAAGTTTGGCTTGAGTGCCTTTGCCAGAGCCGGGGGAGCCTAATATTATTATGTTCATTTTATGAATTTGTCGTAGTTTTGCATGGACAGTTGAGACTCTAGGGTTCTGGTTAGTTCTAGGACAACCGAGACCACAATAAGCAGGCTGGTGCCACCAACGGTAAAGCTTTGAGTATTGGTTAGCCTTGATGCTAACGAAGGCATGATGGCGATTAACCCCAAAAAGACGGCGCCCACCGGAGTAATGCGGTTAAGTAATCTGGTAAGGTGCTTGGCGGTGCTGGGGCCAGGTCTGATGCCGGGAATAAAACTACCAGAGGAGCGAAGGTCTTTGGCAATTTCTTCTGGATTGAACCTAACTGTGGTGTAAAGATAGGTGAAAACAAATACCAAGCCAAAATAGAAAAGAGCGTAGAGTGAACTGGTGGGAGACATGTATTGATTGAGAAAGTTGGAGAAATTAACCATGGTGGTACTAGATGACCCTGCTAGAAATCCGCCCAACATGCCTGGTAAAGACATGAT
>JAHJQJ010000057.1 GCA_018819325.1 Patescibacteria group bacterium | reverse complement strand
TAGTAAAACGGACATACAACATATACACATTTTACCCTTAGTACGACAAAACTCCAGTCTCAAAATCTTTTAGTTGGATACATCAAGCACTTTATTTTTCCAAAACCCGAAACTATGACGAAGTGAGCAAGTCAGGAAAGTCATTAAAGATGTACACAAACACTCCTTTAAACTCCATTTCAGCCACCCTAAAAAAAGCCTAACCCAAAAACAAGTCAACCAGCTAAAAACCAAAATTATTCTCTCAATAAAGTAACCTTTTTACCGTCATTCTGGCTTGTCCAGAATCGATTCTGGAGTCCTCGCAGACTCGTCCCCAGAATGACTATTGTGTGCTAGTGGGCGTAGTAGGGGTAGGGGTAGGCTCAGGAATTGGCTCATGCCAATCCTCATTCACCCCAAATTCATGCGTCCTATCAGCCTCTACACCATCTTTATTCCTCGCCACAACCTTTACCTTATGCTGGCCATCTTCTAGATCTTCTATCTTCTTTATATATGGCTGACTGGTAAACTTCTCTTCCTCTACTCCATCCAAATAAAACTTCACCCACTCAATCTCCTTTTCACTGGTCACCTCAAACCTAAACTCTACCATGCTACTATCTATCCTCGATCTATCTTTAGGACTAATTATCTGCACATCAAGCCCACTGGCCGACTCACAGTACTCAGTCGGTACTTTATATTTATCATCTCCTTGCTTAGACACCCAGTCATCTATTCCCAATTGCCACAAATTCCTATCAGTCAACGGATCACTTTCTTTCAAAACAATAAACTCTTTACCATCATAGTTTCCCTGAACTACCTGAACCGGATTGGCCAATCTAGTATTATCACTCTTACATACCTTCATCTGCTGATGAATTTTATCTTCTCCGGTAGGTAGAGTTCCCTCAATTATCCACTCTTTATATGCGGCAAAACCATCGTGAGCTGGGTAACCAGAAACTCTATCCACCTCTACTTGCACTACTCCCGCAGGGACCACAAAAGCCTTAGCAGGATATGAAGACAACACCTCAAGCATCTGTTTTCGCCAAATAGGCGCCGCCCCAGACACCCCACTAGCCACATTCTTCATGACTGAATTATCATTATTCCCCACCCACACACCAACCACAATATCACTAGACCAGCCCACCGTCCAGTTGTCTCTCATGTCGTTTGTCGTTCCGGTCTTAACCGCCACTTTCCCACTACTTAAATTAAGATAAGAATTTTCACCAAAAGTAATTAATCTAGCGTTGTTGTCAGATAACACAGAATTTATCAAATAAGCTATTTTTTCATCAACCACCCTAGATTTCTTAACCTCTTTTTTCTCAAACAACACCTCACCATCGGCGTCTTCAACCTTTAATATAAACCCAGGTTCAACCTTGTAGCCACCATTAGCAAAAGCCCCATAACCAGACGAAAGCTCCAGTAACTTAACCTCTCCACCCCCCAAGGCCAGAGACAAACCCAACCTACTCAAATTAGCCCTGGTTGGTTCCAGACTTGTCATACCCATTTTATAAGCCTGATCTAAAACATCCTTAACACCCACCAACGCCAAAAGTTTAACTGCCGGAATGTTAATAGAACTAGCCAAAGCATCTCTTAAATGCAAGGGGCCATGCTCCTCTCCGTCGTAATTTTTAGGAATATACGGAGTGTTTTCGTCCTTGCCGGGAAACTCAGTAATCGTGTCCATCAATACACTTGCTGGGGTAAACCCTTCAGAAAAAGCCGTAGCATACACCACCGGTTTTATAGACGACCCCGGTTGCCTCAATCTAGTTACCACATTCACCTCTCCATCTATATCCGTATCAAAGAAATCCCTTGAACCCACCATAGATAACACATCCCCAGAATTAACATCAATAATTACCGAGGCGCCATTAGAAATAGACAGAGACTTAGCCACCTTATCAATCTCCATAGCCACGATATCTTGAGCATTTTTTTGCAACTCCCAATCCAGGGTAGTAGTAACTTTTAAACCACCCCGTTCCAGTATCTGCGAGCCAAACATTTCTTCCAAAATACTTTTTACCTCCATCACAAAATGCGGCGCCTTAATACTCGTTCCCACCGGCCTAAACTCCACCCCTTCCAAACTTTCTATTAACTCCTTCTCCGTCTCCTCGTCTATGTATCCGTCCTCTCTCATTCTTCTGGCTACCTGCTTGGCTCTATCCAAATAACTCTTAGAGGCATTATAAGGTGAATAAGTGGTCGGGGCCTGTGGTAAACCAGCCAATATCACACTTTCGGCCAAATCAAGATCGGCCACTTCTTTACCAAAGTACATCTCACTCGCCGCCGCCACCCCCCAGGCCGTTCCTCCATAGGGAGCCTCGTTCAGATACATCTGTAAAATCTCATCCTTCTCAAATCTACTCTCAATTCTTACAGATAAAACAAATTCTCTTATCTTTCTACTTACTCTTCTCTCAGTCGTCAACAGCACATTCTTCACCAACTGCTGGGTTAAAGTAGAACCACCCTGAGCCCTACCTCTGGTAAAAAATCTACTAAATCCTCTTAACATGCCCATTAAGTCAAAACCTTGATGCTCATAAAAATCCTTGTCTTCCACCGCCACCGTTGCCTGTTTCAAGTATTCTGGAATTTCTTCCAGTGGAGTAAACTTTCTGTTCTCGTCGGTATAAACGTCAAATAATATCTCCTCTCCCTCTCTGTCTAAAATCACCGATGAAAAACCAGACTTCCTCAAAACATTAGAGGGGTCAGGCAATCCTCTTGAGTACCAAAAAAACATACCCACCAACAGCACAACACCAGAAATACTCCCCACCAAAAATATCTTAGCCCAGTTTAAATTCCACTTATGCATCTTCTATTAGTATAATGAAAATCATGACCAAAAGAAACAAGAAAAAACTTTTACAAACTTTCATCATTCTAGTCGTCATCGCCATGATTTTAAGCATATTTGCACCCCTAGCTTATGTCCTCTAGTCCAGTATCCACGGTTCCCGGCATCGGTCCAGCCTATCAGAAACGCCTTGAAAAACTAGGAATTTTTACCCTAAAAGACCTACTTTCCCATTTTCCCAGCCGTTTCTTAGATTTTTCCAAAAACACCCCCATCAACCAATTAAAACCAAAACACCCCGCCAGTTTTACGGCCAAAATCGGCCCAGTCAACACTTTTTACTCCAAATCCGGTAAGCACATAACCCAAAGCACAGCTACAAACAATACCGGCCAAATAAACCTTCTCTGGTTCAACTCACCCTTTATTAGAACTCTAATCAAACCCAACTCCACCTACGTCATCGCCGGCACACCCAGCTTCTACGCCAATAAATTAGCTATGTTCTCACCTCAGATCGAACAGTTCACCAATAAAAATAGCCTAAATACTCAAGGCTTCGTTCCCGTCTATCCACTTACCAAGGGTGTCTCCAGCAAATGGCTAAGGGGTAAAATTCACCTACTTCTAATCTCTCAAAATCAATCCAAGGATTTCTTTAACATTCACTTTCCACCCAACCTCAAGGCCCAAGATCTGGCCGATCAACACTTATCTTATGCTCAACACCTAAAAATAAATCTAAAAAACCTTAGAGAGTTAGCCAAAAAACCACCAGCTATAAATATACCCATAAATCAAAAACTTCATCAACAGGGCCTAAAAAAACTTCCCTTCACTCTCACCCTGGGACAAAAAAAAGCCCTTATAAACTCCTACCAAGATATAAATTCAACCACCCCCAGCAGAAGACTAGTCCACGGTGACACCGGCTCGGGCAAAACCGCCGGACTTATTCTACTAGCCAACCAGTGCATCAACGCCAATCTTTCCTTTGTTCTCTTGGCTCCCACCCAAATTCTAGCCAAACAACATCAAAACACCTTTAAAAAAATGTCTCTTTTCCCCAAAAATGTCAGCTTGGTTACCGCCCAAACCAAACTAAAACCCACCAACAAACCTCAAATCTACATTGGCACCCACGCACTTCTAAACCAACTACCCAAAAAACTTAAATGCCCCGTTGCCATCCTGGCTATAGACGAACAACACAAGTTTGGCGTCAAACAAAGGCAAGCCTTACTAAAACGAAGTCCATCGCCACACATCATAAATCTTTCAGCCACCCCCATTCCCAGAACCATCGCCCTAGGTTTGTTTGGAGAAGTGAAAATAAGTGTAATCAAAGAAAAACCAAGTGGAAGAATACCGGTAAAAACCTGGATTATGGACAAACAAAGACTAAAAAAGGGTAACGACTGGCTAGCCAACCAGCTAAAAAAAGGTAACAAAATCTTTGTGGTCTGCCCCAACATTGAAGCCAAAAGCGCCGCCAACATTAAAGACATCCTGCCACAATATCAAGAAAAATTTGCTAAAAACTATCCCATCTGGTCATTACATGGCAAAACCCCAGCAAACGAGAGAGACAAAATCCTTGCAAGTTTCAAAAAATGTAAAGCTGGCATCCTGGTAGCCACACCTTTAATAGAGGTGGGTATAGACATCCCCAAAGCCAACATTATTGTTATTCACTCGGCAGAAAGGTTTGGTCTGGCTCAATTACACCAACTCCGTGGCCGAGTCGGTAGGGGACAGGGTCAAGCCTATTGCCTGGTAATTCCCAGCCACTCAGAACAAACCGCCACAGACAGACTCCAGCTACTTACCAAACACTCTTCCGGCTTACAACTTGCCAAACTAGACCTGAAACTCCGCGGGGCAGGGGAGTTGTTTGGCCAAAAACAACACGGCCGCCTCCCCGTCCGCTTAAAACACTTCTGGAACCGCAACCTCTTCCAACAGGCAAAGCTTCAAGCCCTATGTATGACGAAGGACGGTTGCTCGTGATCATTACTGCTAGAAATCACTACGATTGATTGAGAACCATCTCTTAAAGTTAAACGATCGTTTAGTTGTGAGGGATGGTAGTATGGAAAGATTGATACTCAAACACATACCTGTTAAAATATCGTCCATGGCAGCAACACCAAAAAGAAAACACTCTACCGCCCGTCAGGGCAAAAGAAGATCGGCAATCTCTCTAAAGAAACCAAAACTTATCACTTGTTCTGAGTGTAAAAAACTTAAACGGTCTCATTTTGCTTGTCCAAACTGCTAAAACACAATGAAAACTGCCCAAGACCCCAGACACCTACGCCGAATCAAAACTTTCAAATCTCTCTTCGCCAGAAATTTTACCCCCCAAGACCATTTCAACGACTTAAGTAAAAAAATAGAGAAACACCAAGAAGAAATAGACGAAATTATTAAAAAATCAGCCACAGAATGGCCCCTAGATCAAATCAATAAAATCGACATTGCTATTCTAAGGCTAGCCGTCTACGAACTGCTTTACAAAAAAGACACACCCACCAAGGTAATAATAGACGAAGCCATAGAAATTGCCAAAAAATACGGCAGTGACAACTCAGGCAGCTTTATCAACGGCGCCCTGGCCGCCGCCCTAAAACTTACCAACCGTGACAATGAAATTTAACCAACTAGACAAACTCCAAACAACCATTGGCTATCAATTTAAAAATATTGACCTGCTAAAAACAGCCCTTACCCACAGATCAGCCCTAAACGAAACCGGCGTAACCCAAAGCTACGAAAGGCTAGAATACTTAGGCGACGCCGTTCTAGAAATGCTCATCACCGACTACCTTTTTAATACCTATAAACAAAGCGACGAAGGCTATCTAACCACCGCCAGATCCGTAATTGTTAGAACCAAGTCCCTATCCGCCCTGGCCGTCAAAATAAATTTACCAGAACACCTATACATGAGTAGGGGAGAAGAAGCCGGCGGAGGCAGGCAAAACCCCTCTATTCTAGAAGACTCAGTCGAAAGTCTAATGGGCGCCATATACCTAGACGGAGACCTACCGGCCGTAAAAATATTCTTCGAAAAACACGTCATTCCTCACGCCCAAAAACTACTAAAAAACGGTCAACTAAAAGACTCCAAATCCCTACTTCAAGAAAGAGTTCAGTCCCAAGGTCTTAACTCTCCTGCCTACAAAATCACCAAAGAACAGGGTCCGGACCACCAAAAAGAGTTCACCGTAGCCGTTTTTATTAATCACAAAAAAATATCTCAAGGAAAAGGCAAAAACAAACAAGAGGCAGAACAGATAGCAGCACAACAAGCTTTAAAACTGATATAATCACTCCCATGCTGAAAATCAAACTACAACCAACCGGAAAAAGAAACCAAAGATTATTTAGAATCGTGGTTGCCGAAGACAGGTCCAAATTAACCGGCAAATACATAGATCTTTTGGGCCATTACGACCCCCACCATCCCCAAAACAAAATTACTCTTGATAAAACCCTCTATGACTCTTGGGTCAATAAGGGTGCTCAACCAACGAACACACTAAGATTATTAATCAATAAACAAACATTATGAAACAACTAGTAGAATACATAGTTTCCAACTTGGTCAACCATCCAGAAGACGTGGTTATAGAAGAAGAAAAAACGCCTGGAGAAGAAGACTCAAGCAATATTATTATTCAAGTTAACCCAGAAGATATCGGTAGGGTTATTGGCAGATCCGGCAAGGTAATCAACGCCATTAGGCAAATTGCTAGAATCGCCGCTATTCAAAAAGGCGTTAGGGTAAGAGTAGATCTTAAAGACGATGGCCAACCTCAACCTCAAGTGCAAGAAGCTCCAACCCTAGAAGAATAAACTACCTTGCCTCTCAGTCTGCACACCAATCCCGTCCTGAATAATTTGGGGGGTAGTATAAAACATAATTTCACCCAACAACTGCTTGTTTTTATCAGTAAAACCTACTATTTTGTCTAATTCCACCTCGGCCAATCCAGACTCAAAATAAGTTATCTCCATCTCTAACTGACTCACCCCTTGCTGGTTGAACAACTTGGATATTTCAGACAACGACAATTCAGAAATAACCGAAAAGGGCAAACTGTTACCCAACAAATCTATAAATCTTATTAATCTATCCGATCTTCCTACTAACTTCAAATTAACCTTATGTTTTTTTAAAATCCCCAAGTTATCCTTTGCTTCAATCACCCCTCCATCTACCTCATAAGCCTCTAATGTTACTCCAGCACTAGCACCCACCTGCCTTAAACTAGAAAGTATCAAGCCTGGATCAAAAACCGTAGGTACCGCTACCCTCAAAACAGTCATTTTGTCTTCACCCAAATTTATCTTGAAACCCTCCACCTGATCAATCGAACTAGACAAAACCTCTAAAGACTTTTCCAACCCGACCAACTCCCGTTCGTTCTTATACAAATCAGAAAATCTAGGCCAAACAAACAAGCTAGATACCAAAATAGCCACTACCAGACCCACAAAACTATAAACCAACTTCTTTAACACTTCTTCATTCACCCAATCAGGTAATAAAATTCCAAAAATCTTCTTGGTTATCATATTTTTAATCTAATTTTTACCTTATAAGTACCATCTTCTGTCCGGCTTAAAGACTCCTGTTCAACCACCCTAAATCCAAAATCCTCTTCCTCTTGCTTTAATCTTAAATTAGTTTCAAACCCTCTGTAATAATCAATATTATCAGCAAATACTATAAACGAAATTTCATCTTTTTTTGTAAAACTCACCCCCGCCAACGATGTTCCACTGGTTAACCAACTATTTATTTCCAGCAAATACTTCTTGTACTTATACTCCACCTCTTTCTCTCTGGCAATTTTCTCTAGCACTCCTTGAGCCCAAACAAAATTTTCTACTGAAGCTTTGTCATTCTTAAACACATTATTCACAACCTGTATCTCGTTTTTTGTCCTAGCAATTTTACTTCTTAAATAAACCAACCTACCAGCAACATAAAAGGACTGCAATAAAAAACCACCCACGGTCAAAAATATAATCACACTAGCTAATAAATTAAGTCTCTCAATCTGTCTTTTTCCTACCCACTTAGTCTTAAGTAAATTTATTTTAGCCACATTATTCTCCAATTGCTAATCCTAAGGCGGTTGCAAAAACAACCCCACTAGCCTTTATTTTTTCAGCTACCTCTATCGTACCAAAAGGATCACCCATCACTACATCCAATCCAGTTTTCTCAACCAACACACCCGTAAATCCCTTAAGAAAAGCCCCACCACCAACCAATACAATTCTTTCTATCCGCTTATCCTTCTCTGTGTTTGAAAAATTAACCATTACTTTTTTTATCTCTACCACCAAACTATCCATCAAGCCAACCAAGGTATTATATATTTTTCCTTCCACCTGCGATTTATCAACCCCATAAACTCTTTTATATTCCTCAGCTTGATTTATCGGTATCTTAAAAGCTTCAGAAATCATTCTGGTCATCGCCATACCAGCCAACGGCACCACATGGCTCAAATATATTTGTTCTTTTTCCACCACCACCATCTTAGTAAAACTAGCCCCCATATCCAATATCAAACTTACTCCCTTGCCTACTGTAAACCCAGACAAACCTCTGGCTAACGACAGTATCTCATTTTCAATTCTCTCTGGCTCCAACCCCGTTAACGTCAAAAACCTCACATACACCTCGCTTACTTTTTTGGGAACAGCCACCACAAACACTTTCATTTTCTCATTACCTATACTTTTCTTAGGTTTATCAATCACTACCCAAGAAATTTCAATTTCATCTGGAGGAAAGGGGACTACTTGATCCAATTCCCACTTTATAGCAGACGCTAATTCTGGAGTACTCATAATCGGCAACTTTAAGATTCTAGAAAACACCAAAGACTCCGGAATAGACAAAACTACGTTCCTACTCTTCACCCCAGACTCTTTTATCAATGCCTTAACCGCTTCTACCAGCTTCGTCTTTTGCTCCACGGGTAAATCCAAGTCACTTCTGCCCACCGGATTCACAGCCATGCCAACAGCTTCCACGTTTTTATTACCTTTTAATTTTAAAATTTTAATCGAACTACTTCCAATATCTAATCCAAAATAGGCAGGCATACCCTAATTATACATAAAACCTCCTTTGTCATCCTGAGCGAAACATAGTGGAGTCGAAGGATCTCTCGCGCATGCGAGACTCAGACAAGCTGAGAGATTCTTCACTTCGTTCAGAATGACCAGGGTTGTTCAACAGTCTCAAAATATAGTAGGCTCAACCCCGCGGGTTGAGCCTATTAACAAGGACCGTCCCTGTCATTTCACCCTTTCCTCGTCATTCTGGTAAGTGAGTCTTCGAGCACATCCAGAATGACCAGAGTCCGATGGTTCGAACCATCGGAATATTGAGTTTTCCCAACCATATCAGTTTCGAGGCTAACCCCCAGCCTCAACCCGCGGGGTTGAGCCTGGTTACCGTTCCTCGCTACGCTAGACCCATACTTTAACAAAGGTCTCTCCTTTGTTAACCAAGGACCGTCCCTGTCATTTCTCGAGTCTTTCCACCCATGTCATCTCGACCGAGTCCGCGAGTGGAGAGATCCCTTCCTGCCCGCCTAAATGCGAAGCTTTTGGCTGGGTCAACCGTACAGCCTACCAATAAACAAACCAATTACTTTATTGTATGATTTCCAGTTGACAGGGATTCCTCTATTCCGTCTCCAATCAGAATTGGAACTCCAATCGGAATGACAAGGGGAAGATTCTGGGCAAGCCCCCGCTGAACGGGACTCTGGCAGAATGACAACGAAACAAGGGACGATCCTTTATGTATTTTTACTGAGCCAACCTAGCATTAGAATACAACACCCTATCAAACACCGCCGGAGCCTTCTCCATCTCTTTCCTAAGCTCCAATCGCTTTTTTACATCAACATCAGCAGACACAGAATATGTCCCAACAGAAGATATCACCACCTGTTGATCAGGTAAATTCCCCCCCACTGGCTTCACACCAATCTTACTGGCAGAGTACAAAACCATAATTCTTAAAAGCTTACTAGTGGTAGGGGATACACTTATTACCTTACTACTCTCAAATACTGTTTCTTCAAATGTCCCACCACTACCTGGAATCGAAAAATTATTTGCCAAAACCCTCCAAATTTCACCATCGTAAGCATACGAATTAATCAAATAATTACCAGCAACAACCCTATACTCAGATATCTTCACCGCCGCAGAAGACCCAGACGAAAAATATATCTTAACCCCATTCACACCGCTATCTGCCCCCTCTATCAATACATCAACCACATCACCTGGATCCACCAAATCAGACACCATTCCAGTACCACCCTCATCCAAGTAATCAGCAACATAACTAACTCCATCACCCAAACCCGTTACCGGCACCGAACTTTGACTTAAAAGGGCTTGCTCCACACCACTTTCGGCACCCTTTAAAGCCTTTATTCTCTCGGTATCTAAGGTTTGCGTTCTTAAATTAACAGTAGACCTGCTCGCCAAAGAAACCACCAACGTACCAACCACCGTCGCCGCCAACACCAATATTAATACCACTTGCCCGCTTTCACTTTTTCTTACCATTACTTCCATTCTATACTAATATTTTATTTGTCATTCCTTCTCGTCATTCTGGTAAGTGAGTCCTCGAACGCATCCGGAATCGATTCTGGACAAGCCAGAATGACGGGGGAGGGGTTAATAATATCCAGAATTTTTAACCAACACTTCAAAAGAATAACTTTCCTCAACAGGCACCACTTGATCATCTTTCTCCGCCTGAGCACGATAACTTACCACCACTTTTTCTTGCTTTCCATAACCACACACCCAGTTAAATTCTATTGCATTAACCTTCATCCCTTCAGGACTAACCCTTACCTGTTGACTAGAACTAGAAGCAATAAAATCCGATATCAATGCATACTCTGTTTGCCGACCATTTTCAGCCACAACTAAAGTATTTCCAACTACTCCGCCCGAACCAGCACTTAAACATACCGAATCATCCTGCCCTTCAACCCCTACCACCTGCCCATATCTAATTAATAAACTCATCGAATTTTCCACCACCCTACTTGTGCCATCCAAAAATAATTCATAATCAATTTTTGCACCACTTCTTAAAGATTGATAAAAAACATTCATTCCTGCCCCAATTACCACTATTAAAACCCCAATTACCACCACCAACTCCATTAATGTATAGCCGTTATCTCTCATAATCTTGTTTTAGTAAATACCTTGTCCAAACTAACACTTGAATCTCTACCACCTTCTTGCCACGTCACCAAAACCCCAACCTCCACCTTGTCAGCCCCAGCAAAAACATAAGTTATCTCGCACACATAGTCAACATCACTACAATCCTCAGTTCCGTTTCCTCTAGCAAAAAAAGCTGTAACATCATCTTTCCTTACCTTTTCTACATTCACCATAACCTGCTTAGCCAAACTCAGTGCCTCCTGTCTATTTCCTGCCACTCGCACACTCTTCAACGATCTGGTAGACACACCAACCACCGCCACCGTCACCAACACCAAAACCGTCAAAGCAACCAGCACCTCCAAAAGCATCTGACCATCCCACTGCCAATTCCGTCTCATCCCTTAAGTCTAGCAAATCTAAGGGGCCTTTTGAGGTTCTGAAACACTACCAGCCTTAGAAACTTCTACATTATATTGAATATCATGGTTAACCACGCTAATAGTTGTAGACTCAGTAGAGCCACTAGGTACCTTAAAAACCACCGAACCACCAGTAACAAACTCAGTTCCGGTAATAAAACTTAAAACAACCGTACTTGGCTTACAAATACCACCACCAGGATCCCTTGCCAACAAATTTACCTCACTTCCAGAAAAAACAATTTCAAACTCGCCCACACTACTACAACCAGAAGGAATCTCTACTGCACTAGATTTCATCTGTACCTGTCTAAGCAGTACCGCCAAACTGCGAGCATCACCCAAAACCTCCTTCCGTTCCTTAAAAGAAACTAAAGACACAATACCAAAGGTAACTAAAACCATCAAAACCCCAATCACCACCACCAGCTCCAACAGCGTAAACCCGCTCGCCCTACCTGGATCCCCGCCTACGCGGGGATGACGATGGGTGCCATTCCCGCGCTTTTCCTCGTCATTCCCGCGCAGGCGGGAATCTATATAATCATTTTTATTCATGGGTTACTAAAACTACAACTTCCTCCACCTTCCAACGTACAACTAATTGTATAGCTAGTAGCCGAAGAACGAACATAAACATATTCATCATCGGGGGTAACATACTTTGGATCCTTTGGCGTACTAGTCAAATAAACTACACTATCACAAGTAATATTATCAGGAGTATAAATCGATAGGGGATAACTACCCGCTTCAGTTCTGCATAGCTCCAAGGCTGATCTAATCGTCTCAATATCAGCTAATCTTCTTGCGTTCCTAGATTTTATATTAGTGTTTCCAAACGACGCCACCGCTGCCCCCGTCAAAATAGCAATAATAGTAATCACCACCAACAACTCAACAAACGTGAATCCAGTTCTCTTCATTGTAAATTCCCTACACAATAATAAGTCTTGTCACCTCCCCATGAACACGTAGTATTTGAAGCATTACCCTTCCCCGCAACCTCTAACTTAGCACATATACAGTAACTTGCTACAAGACATTTTCCTGCAGCATCTGAATAAATATATGGTGCAACACCCACCGGGTCAACTGGCCAAGCACTCTTAAGATAAGCTCCTGCACTACTACAAGTGGTAGGATAAACATAACTATGTTCAGAATAATAAACCTCTAACGCACTCTGCACAGCTTTCAAGTCTGCTTGTCTACGTGAATCACGCGATTTCTTTTGCGCACTAGTATAAGCCACCGTCGCCAAACTCACCAAAATAGCAATAATACCTATCACTACCAACAACTCCAACAGCGTAAATCCTTTTTTATTCTTCATGGCTCAGTTAAAGTATAGCTTACTCCACTAGTACAAATGACATTATTCGTCGCATCTTTACCCAAATCACCCGCGTTCTCCAAACAAGCCACCAAGTCATATTCAAGCGTCTCACCCACAGTTCTAACATAACTATAATCCACCCAACTTCCATTCAACTTCTGCTGCTTGGGATCCGTTGGAATTCTCTTAATATGATTAGGAGTCAAACTTGCCAAATTCCCAGTATCAGGATAATGAACCGACGGTTGATCATTTTTATACGACTCCAAAGCATTCTGTAACTGCTTTAAATCACTTTTTCTCTGCACATCTCTGGCCCTTTCCCTAGCCTGCTGAAAATTAAACATCGCCATACCAGCCAAAACACCGATTATAGATATCACCACCAGCAACTCAATCAGCGTAAACCCAAGCCTCCCTCCATCGTCATTCATCCGTACTTTCTTTTTCATTCTTTTACTTTACTAATTTAAGTCTATCACAACT
>JAHJQJ010000056.1 GCA_018819325.1 Patescibacteria group bacterium | reverse complement strand
TAGTAAAACGGACATACAACATATACACATTTTACCCTTAGTACGACAAAACTCCAGTCTCAAAATCTTTTAGTTGGATACATCAAGCACTTTATTTTTCCAAAACCCGAAACTATGACGAAGTGAGCAAGTCAGGAAAGTGATGTTTCAGGAAAAAAAGGAAACGTGCCGATTTATTTAGCTATCAATCAGACTTTGACCTCCATATCTGTTAGGTCGTTTTTTAAGAAACCATCTGAGTCATATTCGATAGCTACAAAGCTAGATAAACAAGAACCAAATAGAAAACAACTATTTTATTTGTACAAAAGTGAAGCACCATATAGTAAACGTGACAATAATAGACCACACGATGGAGCTTGTGTTTTAAATATTATAGGCAGTCCGGCTAGAGAACTTTCTGGTAGTTATTTTACGGAAAGAAAAGGGGCAGGAATTATTAAATTGAACAAACACAGCTTCCATTTTACCGAAACTTTTGATGATGCTGAAAAGCTTAAGTATTTATAGTTCTAATGAAATCAGACCTCATGTTTTCCCAATTTAGTTATAGGATTTCTCCCCGCTGAGTGGGGACAGCGGGGAGGGAGAAAATCCACCAAAGGCGGACGCAGGAGGTAAGGTTCCCCGAGCGACAGACCACGACGAAGGAGTGGGCTGGCGGGAGGGGGAAGAGCTTTCAAAGCAATTGCCCGCAGGCTTTTGGTTTGAACACCCCGCTTCCTAGCGGGGCACACTCACCCCGCCATTGGGCGGGGGTAGTCGAGAGATCCCTTCCTGCCCGCCTACCAGTAAACAAACCAACTATTTTATTTACCACCCTTTACAGAGTTTTCTTCAAATGCTTTGGCAACACTTGGACTATTGGCGGCTAACCTTTTTATCGTTAGATCCGTAGCCCTGTTGTTGGCTAATCTTAAGTTGTTATCAGATTTTAGTAAGTTCTCTTTAACCTTGTTAAGATGGTCAATAATTTTGTCAATTTCATCGATCGCCTTGCCAAACTGTTTAGAGGCCAAGGTGTAATTTCTAGAAAAAGCATCTTTAAAGGCGTTCATACTAGATTCAAAATTTGTGACATCAATATTTTGATTTTTAAGGTCGTAAATTATTTGCCGTAATTCTTGAGACTTTAAATTCCCTTGACGTAAAAAGCCGATGATGGTAATAAAATGTTGAGGTCTAATGGCATACATATTTGGATAATCAGGTACCGTTACAATATCATCGTAATATTCATTGTCTTTCTCTAATAAACTAACAAGCACCGCATATTCACAGTTTTTCTCTCTCCGGTCTTTGTCTAATTTCTTAAAAAAATCTTTGTTTTTTTGTTTGCTGGCAGTTGCATCATCCTCATTTTTCATCTCAAACATAATAGACAAAATTTCATTGCCATCATCATCAAGCTCTCTATAAACATAATCTCCCTTGGTGCCAGAGGACGATACTTTATTGTCTTTGCCAAACTGAGCTTTGGGAAAAGCAAAAGGCCTAAGTCTGTTAAACTCGTTTTCACAATGCACTTCTAGTGACTCACCAATCATCTTGGTACTCATTCTAGAGCGCATTTCTTTCAGAGATATTAAAGCAGTTTTGCCAGCTTGTAACTCATCGTTTAATTTTTGCTCACTCAGTTCTTTTTGATGTTTAATTTCTTGAATTTCAAGCTCTTTATTGCCCAACTTCTCTCGATATTTTTCTTCTAGTTTTTTTTGTTCTTCAAGTGATTCTACCTTAGTTTCAGACTTAACTTGTTTTGTAATGCTTTCAAGTTTTGTATTGAGAATAGTTATTTCTTGTTCCTTCTTTGTAAGTGCCTCTTTGGCCCTATTGATAATATCTTTTTCTTTGAGTTCAGCCTCAAGTTTTTTCTCTTTTTCAATACTTTGTTTTGCTGTCTCTAATTGTGTGTTAAATTCGTCAGTTTTAATTGATTTAATAAGATTGTCAATTGTCGATTTATCAATATCTGCTTCATGTATCAATCTAAGGTCAATGATGTCTCCTTTTTGAGCATCTTCCAATAATGCCAGCGTATTTTCATCTTGAATAGATACTTTTATTTTTTTCATATTTTCATTTAGTAATACTAGCTTACTACATTTTGAAAACTGGCGGTATTAAAGTTTTTCTCTGTAAGCTTGAATCTTTTTTTATTAAGTTACCGTTTCGCTAGTTCACCTTCATTAAATATATTTTTTATGTGAATACTAATATTCGCCTTTGTTGTTCCAAAAAGCTCAGCAAGCTGTACTTGAGTTAGCCAAACAGTGTCATCTTCAACACGAACGGAAATTCGTGGTTCCCCACCACGACCTTCGTAGATAATTATTTCATTATTTGGTTTGCTGTTTTTCATACTATTTACTTCCTTCAATATCTGCAACTATCTCATTAATGGCCTTTCGAAGTTCATTTACCTTTTTACCTGTTTTGATGGCCAGTATGATTCCGACGCTTTGCATAATATCAAAAACATTTTTATCTTGGTGAATTTTATCATTTAGTTTGATGTGTTTTTCCTCCCCGCTGAGTGGGGACAGCGGGGAGGAGGGAATCCATATAGATTCCGTGTCAAGCGCGGAATGACAAAGGTGGTTATCTGGCGGGCGACGAGCGGAAGATTTTAGGTTTTTTCCAGTCTAATGGTACCTGTGCTGGTGGAATTTGCTTTTTAAATGTAGTTTACTATATTAAAATAATATCAACTAAACTTTAATTTGTCAATTGTATATTAAAATTTGGTTTCAAGGTCAAAATATCCTTTATTGATAGTCTATACTGTTGAAAGCGATTCCTCTATTCCGTCCTCGATAGGAATCTCAGACTCCAATCGGAATGACAAGGACCGAATAACAAAAGTTATGTGATACGCTTAAGAAGTGTCAAAAATAGTTAATTTTATTACCATAACTTCCCCCTCTGATTCGATGTATTTGTCAAATTTTAAAGTCAAGCTAAGTTTGTCTACAGCATTCAATATTTTATTGATATTCCTTCTACCTATGGCATGGATGTTAAGTTTTTTTATTCCATATGATGTCAATTTGTTGGCCTTTTTTGCAATCGCCTCCTGCACATCCCCTTTATTCATATTGCTGTGAACAAAAATCGCAAAGATATACTGATGACTTTAAAGCGATTAAATCATTGGAAGGAATTTTATTTTCAAAAAATTTAACAAGTATCTCATTCTCCTTTTGTTTGATAGTTTTGGAATAGTCCTTTAATTTTTCTTGGTATTTATCTTCAAAGACCGGAATTCCTTTTTGCACTTGCTGTGGTATACGCCCCAACAATTCTTGAGCTTCAGTTTTGGTAAGTTTGCTTCACTAAAGAAACGAGGTTAGAGCTCAAAAAGATTTCTGACCCTTTAATTACACCAGCAAATTCGTCCTTTTGTATTTCGTCACCATCTTTAGATAACACTTTTTCATTATTATCTATGTCTACAAGACAATCATCCTTGTTCGCCTTTTTGTTAAAAGCTTTTAGAATTTTATTGGTTAATGCCTTATCGTAAGTTATTTGGAAACTCATGTTTAATTTATCATATCACATCAATAATGTAATAAGAATAGACAAAGGTGATTATCTGCTGGGCGACGAGCGGAAGATTTTAGGTTTTTTCCAGTCCGATGGTACCTGTGCTGGTGGAATTTGGTTCAACGGTGTCGGTTGGTCAAAAACTGGGGGAGGAGTAAAAGTAGAGGTTACTGGAGGACGAGCGCCATTTCTTATTAAAAAGGCAATTACCTCAAACGTATCGGCGGTAACTCTTGGAGTGCTTAAATTGTTGGTAGTAGAGTAGATTTCTTTTAGTAAGTTGTTAGCAGCTTCACTTGTTGGCTTGATTTTGGTTTTAAGAAGTAAAAAAGAAGTGACTTCTGCAATAGAAGTAGCGGAGTTGGTGTGGAAGTTGTGGGTAGCAAAACTTCCAGGTCTAGAGTCTTTGTTTAAACTAACAATGTTAGCTTGGTCTAAGAATTTTTTTTCATCTGAATATAGTTTACCCAGTTCCTCCAATGAATTTATGCCCAGAACAATAACTAGATCGGCGTTTGCACCAGAGTAGATGTAGCTAATGTTTTTAGAGTCTGGGGGAGGCGAACCGTCTTTGGGCTTAACCATCAATTGAAAGTTTCCCTGTTCGTCTACGTCGTAGTCTACTTTGTCTAGGTCTTTCTCTTTAAACTGAAAATTTATTATTAGGTTTTTATTACCAATGCTTGTTTTAATTGGGCCGGGGTTATCCAGTTTAGAACAGCCTATTTGAGTTTTTTTGCCAAGATTTTGTAAACTTAAGTAAAGGCCCAAACCAGAATTTACCAAGATTTCATCTGGTTCTGGGGGAAGAAGCACCAAAACAGAGTTTGATTTGTCTAGATCTTTTTGGAATGAGTCAATTATTTCTTGGTTAAACATTGTTGTTATGGGTTATTATAACCTCTTCTTCTTTAATGTCAAGGCTTGGCTTTAGTACAAGCCCAAACTCCTGATCCTTTTTAACAGTCTTTAAATCTTCTTTTGCAGACTGAAGGGAGATAATACTTGAGCCGTTAATTTTATCTCCCAGGCTAACTTTCCCCTTTAGAACTACACCACCCAAAATAATTTTGTCGTTGATGTTAAATATCTTTTTTATTTTTATTTGACCAGTTTCTTTTGCTAAAGGTGGGGCTTTTTTTTGTTCTAACAATTCGTCAACGTACTCAAAAAGGTGGTAAATTATAGAGAAATTTTTAAAAAGAACGTTTTCTGTAGCAGCTAGTTTTTTAACGCTGGCTGACATTTTAGAGTTAAACCCAAGAATTTTAGCATTGTTAATAGCGGCTGTTTCTATATCTGAACCAGAAACTGAACCAACACTGCTAGCAACTAGGTTTATTTTTGGCTTAATTTTGTCTAAGACCGCCTCTAGACCGCCTTGGACCGCGGCTTTAATAACAAAACTTGGTTTTTCTGGGTCTAGTTTCATCTTGACTTTGTTTTTTTGCTTTATCTGGGCTAGGTCTGATGGCTTGGTAGAAATAATATCCCCCGTAGACGGTGCTTTTTTAAAGCCAATAATTTGAATCGGAGTAGAGGGCAGAGCTGTTTTTACCGACTCTCCTGTCCCCAGATTCATAGTTCTTATTTTTCCTATTGGGGTAGTGTCCAAGAACAATGGATCTTTTAGGTTAAACTTTCCTTGTTTTACAAGCAAGGTGACTATTGGACCCATGTGTGGGTGGTGTTGAGACTCTAGTACTACACCCTGTGGGGGAGATTTTTTAGAACTATCCTTTAGTTCCTCTAGCTCTGCTAGAAGTAAAATTAACTCTAGAAGTTTATCTAATCCTTTTCCGGTTTTGGCAGAAACTTCTACAAAGGGTACGTCACCCCCCAAACCTTCTAGATATTCGCCCATTTCCCCTAGATCTTTTTTAACCTTGTCAACATTTGCACCCGGGGCATCTATTTTATTAATGGCTACCAAGTAGGGAACCTTGGATTTTTTTATGTGTTTAATTGATTCTTTGGTTTGTGGCTTAACGCTGTCGTCGGCCGCTATAACCAGAATAGCTACATCGGCTATTTGACCACCTCGGCTACGCATGGCCTCAAAAGCTTCGTGGCCTGGCGTGTCAATAAAAGTAATTTTTTTACCCTGATGGATTATTTGATAAGCACCGATTGTTTGGGTGATACCACCGCTTTCTTTGGCCTGAAGGTTGGATGATCGAATTTTGTCTAAAATAGAAGTCTTCCCGTGATCGACATGACCTAGGATTGTTACAATTGGTGGCCTGGTAGTTTCATTCTTTTGTTTTTTCATCTTCTCTTGCCGGGGGTTTGTAAGCTAGCACTTGTTCCTTGATTTTTTTAAGTGATTTAGGACCAATACCTTTTATTTCATCTAGCTTGTCTGGGTTAAACAAGATGTCTTCTATCTTGATCATCTTGGCTTCCACTAACAGGTTTCTTATTTTCTTGGGTAGGCCCAACTGATCTATTTCAAACTCTTCGTCCCCGGTAACGGTAATGCCCGGATCGGTTTTATCTGAAATAATTTTTAGTCTAACACCCGTTAGTTTAGCGGCTAGCTTAACGTTTTGACCTCCTCTACCAATAGCCAAAGATAATTGGTCGTCAGGCACCGTAACAACAAACTCGTCTGTATCTTTGTCTTTTTTAATCGAAAGGCCATCAGCTGGAGCCAGAGCGGCGGTAATAAATTTGTCTTGATCTTCTGAATACTGAATAATGTCTATTTTTTCTCCGTTTAACTCGTTTATTACTGCTTGAACCCGAACTCCTTTTTGACCAACACAAGAACCTACTGGGTCAACTCCGTCTTGGGTCGATTCCACAGCAACCTTGGTTCTTGAACCAGCTTCACGGGCCATGGCTTTTATAATCACACTACCCGCACCCACTTCTGGCACTTCCCTAGCAAAAAGCCCCCTTACCAACTTAGGGTCTGATCTGGAGACTATTACCGACTCACCTCTCATTGTTTCGCCGATTTCTTTTATTAAAACACTAACCCTAGAGTTTAGTTTGTAGTACTCGTTGCCAACCTGTTCTTCTGGTGGCATTACGCCCTGACCACGACCAATGTCTACAATCACGTCTCTGCCGTCCATTCTTTGCACCATACCGTTTATCACCTCGCCAAGTTTCTCTTGATATTCATCTAAAATTGAAGTCTTTTCTGCTTCTCTTATTTGTTGCAAGATAACTTGCTTAGCTGTTTGGGCAGCAATTCTGCCAAATCCTGGGGGAGTGATGTCTTTGCCGTCTTGGAAGATTTTAAACTCACCTTCTTCTTCGTCTATCTCTGCTGTAATAACTTTTGTTTCGTCTTCTTCTACTTCAAGTGCTAAGGCGGGGAAGTCTTTTTTAAAGGAGGCCACTAGAGCTTGCTTTATGGCATCTAAAATTATCTTAGGAGAGATACCCCTTTCCGAAGCAATTTGATTAATAGCGGCGGCGAACTCTGTTCTGGCGGTTAATTGATTATTGTCCATTTTTATTTATATTATTTAATTAAAAGGGTGGCCTCGCCACCCTTATTACTCTTACCCTTAAGGGTATTATATCACTAAAACCCTTGCAGGACTTGGCGTTATTTTTTCCGTCATTCTGGGGACGAGTCGGCGAGGACTCCAGAATCTTCCTCCCTCCGTCATCCCGCACCCACCCCTCCGTCATCCCGCACCTGATGCGGGATCCATTGATTTGTATAGATTCCCGCCTGCGCGGGAATGACATGGGGGAGGCGGGAATGACAAGAGGGAGGTGGGAACGACATGGGGAGAGTGTCATTCTGAGCGAGGTCCCGACTGAAAGTCGAGGACGGAGTCGAAGAATCTCCTGTCTTCCGCAATGGGACACCCTTGAAGTTTAGAAGTTAGGCACGATTGTGGATAACGTCATAGAGTAGTTTTTGTTCTTCATCCATCTTAAGTAGAGTTTTTGTTTTGACCTCTTCTCCAGGTAATTGGTATT
>JAHJQJ010000010.1 GCA_018819325.1 Patescibacteria group bacterium | reverse complement strand
CTCAATCAGACAATCAGTTTGCTGAAGTCTTAAGAGAAGAAGAACGCAAGTTATTTAAAAAAATTAGAAACTACGACCACCGAAATGGCTCGTGTCGGAGATAGCTTAATTTCGGTATCATTATTCAATTAGGTAGGACTACGTGCACCTTGGAGGTGCACACCTTGCTATTCCGTCATTCTGGCTCCCTCCTCCTCGTCATCCTGAGCGAAGCCGAAGGATCTCTCGCGAATGCGAGTCTCAAACAAGTTGAGAGATTCTTCATTTCATTCAGAATGACAATCTAGAATATACTTACATATATGCAACTCAAACTCCTTTTTTTCCTCTTCAGCCTATTTTTCAAATTCCTAGGCACCCCAGAACCCCAAACAGCCATTATCCTACTACAAAACAATCACGAAATTAGAGCTACTGGCGGCTTCATGGGCTCCTACGCCAAGCTATCTGGGGTTCAACCCCAGCTGGGGTTGAACCCCAGCAAATTTTCCCTCTCCCTCCAAGACATCTACGTCCCCGACGGCCAGATCCAAGGCCACGTAGAACCCCCAGCCCCCATCCAACAAGCCTTTGGCCAAGGCTGGTTTCGCCTCCGCGATGCCAACTGGGACCCCAACTTCCCCACCAGCGCCAAAACAATAAGATGGTTCTTAGAAAAAGGCAAAGAAATCAATCCAGACGTCTTGATAGCCATAAACCTCTCCACCATCCAAAAACTCCTCACCCTCACCGGCAATGTCAAGGGTCCGACCCTTGACATGAATATCACCGCAGACAATATCTCTCTCTTGCTTCAAAACGAAATTCAAGAAAACTTCTTCCCAGGCTCCACCAACAAAAAGGACCTTTTAACCGCCACTAACCAAGCCTTCATGCAAAAACTCTCCTCCCTCCCCCTCAAACAAAAAATTAAAATCATTCAAATGATTTTTTCAGAACTAAAAAACCAAGAAATCTTAATAAACGCCACCGACCCTAAATTCCAAGCCTGGTTAGAAAAGAAAAACTGGGCCGGCGTCCTCCAACCCGCTCCGTGCACCTCCAAGGTGCACGACTGCCTCTCCGACACCGTCGCCATCATCGAATCAAATCTAGGCTCCAATAAAGCCAACGCCTTCATCACCCGCCACACCACCCACAAAATAACGAAAGGTTCCTCATCGGATAGTGTCGCCTCTGGCGACTCTTCAGATGTGGAACCTACCTATATCCACCACCAAATCACCATAAAATACACAAACACCTCCCCCTCAGAAAGTCCAGACCCACCCAACCACCACGGCGGCGACTACCTAAACTACCTTAGGCTCTACATCCCCACCTCTGCCACCAACATTAAAATGGAAGGTTTCTCATCGGACAGTGGTCCGCAATCATCAGATCGGACCTCTTCAGATGTGAAACCTGTCAAAATCACCACCAACCACGACTTCACCGAAGTCGGCTTCTTCCACACCACTCCCCACCAAGCCACCTCCTCCGCCACCATCTCCTACCAACTCCCCCTTCGTCATCCCGCACTTGATGCGGGATCCATTTCCTACCAACTCACCATCCTAAAACAACCAGGCATCACCAGCTCCCCCCAAACCATAAACCTCTTCGGTAAACAACAAAACCTAAACCTCACCACCGACTTTAGCCAGACTTCTTTAATCAACTAGCGTCTCACTAACCTCAAACTTCTCAAACTTTGTCCGCCAGTCGCATTCTTCCTTTCAACACGTCCCGCTATTAAACTTAACTTTGAACCTACATCCACCCTCAATTGTTGCATACTTCCCAACGTATTATCCAAACTCTCAGAACTATCTCCTTCATATATTTCCTCTTTACTTCTGCCACCCAATTCCCAACGTATCTTCCACTTACTAAGCGGATTAATTAATCCTACAAACTTGTTTCCTAAACGCATAACCATCGCCAAACGCGAAATCTCAGATTTACTTAACGATTCACCCATTTCGCCTACCAACTTCAGGTTCACCACCGTCCTTTCAACCCCATCATCTGGCAATTCCACTTTTTCCGGAGCCCTACCAATCCTATATTCCACCACATCCAACCCACCTCCTACAGGGTAACTTAAATTAACATCTTTTCCTACCCTCAACTCCCATATACTTCCCACTTTTCTTTCCTCACCAAACTTAATCCTTACTTCTCCTTCTCCATTTTCTTCCATATCTCAAATTATATACCAAAACTCTACCCTTCCTTCAAACTAGCCAAAAATTCTTTATTCGTCTTCGTCTTCTTCAATCTATCCAACACCAAATTCAACGCCTGCTCCCTATCATTCAACTGACTCATCATATTACGCATCAAAACCACACTCTGATACTCAGAGTTAGAAAACAACAAATCATCCCTTCTGGTACTAGACTTCAAAATATCAATCGCCGGATAAATCCTTCTCTCCGCCAATTTTCTATCCAGCACCAACTCCATATTGCCCGTGCCCTTAAACTCCTCATAAACCAAATCATCCATTCTAGAACCCGTATCTACCAAAGCCGTACCAATAATAGTCAAGCTACCTTTTTCCTCAAAATTTCTAGCCGCACCAAAAAATCGTTTTGGTGGATACAAAGCCGCCGGATCAAACCCACCACTCAAAGTCCTCCCAGAAGTAGGCATAGCCAAATTGTACGCCCTAGCCAAACGAGTAACCGAGTCCAACAAAATCACCACGTCCTTACCCTGCTCCACCAATCGCTTGGCTCTTTCCAAAGCTATTTCCGCCACCCTGGTCTGATCCTCTGCTTTCTCATCAAAATTACTAGCCAAAGTTTCTCCAAGCATTTTAGAATCCTTAGTTACTTTCTCTATGTGTCTAGTAATATCCGTTACCTCCTCCGGACGCTCACCCACCAACACCGCCATCAAATGAATATCAGGGTGATTCTTCGCCACACCAGTAGCAATTTCCTTCAATATTGTAGTCTTTCCAGCCTTAGGTGGAGACACAATCAAACCCCTCTGACCCTTACCAATAGGACACATTAAATCAATCAACCTATTAGACAATACACCCTTATCCACCTCCAAAGTAATTCTCTCATTAGGAAACACCGGTACTCCCTTATCAAACCTAGGCCTATTACCCAGTTTTCCAGGCAAAACACCATTAATTTTTTCAACCTTCGCCAAATTCCAATAACCATTCTGATGACCCCCAGGCCTTTGAGCCACTCCAACCACCATATCTCCAGCTCTTAAACTATTATTTCTTACAATAATACTGCCCACAACCACATCGTCATCACAGGGTTTCAAATTTACCCTCAACATTCCCCTTCCATCTCTGGCTAAATCCAAAACACCAGACACCTCCTGTTCTTCTTGTTTTACAACACGCCTGTTAAATACAGGGGCAGAATTCCCAACCCGTACACCCGCAATCATCTTACCGTTATTCATATATTAATACTGAAAAATCACTAATAAATAAAAATACTCTTTAAATATCCATCACCTTAAAGATACCAACTTTATATACCCCCTGTCAAGATTCAATTTAACCAGATTCAGTTTAACCGTCATCCCCGCGCTCCACACGTCATCCCCGCGCAGGCGGGGATCCATTTAATTTACATAGATTCCTGCCTTCGCAGGAATGACAAGAAGATGTGTAACCTATCTTTAAAAAAGTTAATTAAGGGTGGAGCGCGTAAGACCTACGATTACAGCACTTATTTTCGGGCACTGCCAGCCTAACCCATTCCACCTTCAATTAACTCTAAGGTTGTCAATATCAAACTATCCCATACTATATCACTTACACTCAACCCTGTCAACCTTCAAGAATAATATAAAATAACTACATGAAACGCCCGTTCTTTATCCTCGGCTCCACCCTTTGGCTTCTAGCCCTTGCCTTTGCCTTCCTCCCCTCCTGGCCTCACATCTACTACCGACTCTCCCCCCAAACCTCCCAATCCCTCGCCCAAACGATCTCCACCACCACTCAGCCAGCGCAGGATGGTTCCGAACCTGTACCGGAGCAGAGCGAGGAACAGTTGTTCGTAACCTTCGGCGGTCCGCAGCTGGCGACACCATCATTAGACCCCTCCCTCCCCAAAGAAAATGGCCTCATTATAAAAACCATTGGGGTAAGAGGAAAAATCCACCAAGGAGAAAATTGGCAAGAAATCCTCAAAAACGGCATCTGGCAGGTCCCCGGTTTCGGCACCCCAGAAGACAACAGCCAACCCATCATCCTGGCCGCCCACCGCTGGGGTTACCTAAACTGGACCAACCAATTCCGTTATCTAAATTCCTTTTATAACCTGCCAAAACTCAATATTGAAGACAAAATTACCATCAACTGGAACCAGCGCCAATACATATACAAAGTATATCAAGAAGAAATAAGCGAACAAATCACAAACTACTCCGCCGACCTAATTCTATACACCTGCCAACTGTGGAACTCTCCCCTCCGCATAATAAAATACGCCAACCTAACTAACTAACCCCAACCAACCTATAACTTGACAACTAGTGCTTTAACTGTTATACTGCCCCCCATGAAACAAAACACACTCAGATTCTTACCCCTAATTATTATTCTTTTCTCCGTTGTTGGAGTCCTTTCTTGGTACGCCAAAAACCAACCAACCACAGAAAAAATCAAACCAGAAGTAATAAGTCCCGCAAATCTACAATCAGAAAACTTAATCCTTTCCCCCACCCCTAGTTCATTCTTCTTCTCAGATGAACCCGTAAACGAATCCACCGCTATTCCTTCCACCTCCGAGGTGGAAGATTCCAACACAACCACAACTTTACCCGCCCAAGTTTTGCCAGAGCAAAAGTTAGGCGTGGCCACCATCTGCACTCCTGTTTACGGTATGGCCGACACCTGCACAGAACACATAGTAGTCGATACGGGCGCCGAATCCGCCGTGGCCTACAGCCTTTCAGGCATAACTTACCTGGCTGGCCTCCTCGCCTTCGTCAAGTCTAAGAAAGCTTAAAACACTTGTAGTGTAACTTGGGGTTTTCTTTGGTATAGTAAATACATGGTTCCCTATCAAAGTAGACACTCAAAGTTGCCAGGCACCAGCTATAAAGAAGTTTACAAACACGCCTGGAAAATATTTACCCAAATTAGATCTCAGACAAAACGCCAACCCTACATTAAATCCGCATATTTCAATAAACAAAAGGTGTTTTTTACTCACTTTTGGATACATTTATTTCAAAAACCTCAACGACTAAGAAAAAACCGGCTAAAGTTTTTTCAAGTGGCCATTGATCTAATCACAAACAGTCACAATCAACCCATTAGTAAGCCCAATCCCAACAAAAAATCTGAAACCCTTCATCGTTTTTATGGTTTAACCAAAAACAAAGAACTATTTATCGTTCAAATTAAACAAACCGCCAATAATCGCAAACTCTTTATGTCTTGCTTCCAACCAGAATAAACAAAAAAATTCCTCCGCATGTGTAGTTTATAAACTACGCGCCGAGGAACTTTTGTAAATATTATTATAGCAAAGTCACACACAAAGTCAAGCAAACATAATATAGGCTTGACAAATTAACTAATATAGGTTATAATAACTGCATTGAAGAATTCTACTTCAAGTACATTTACAAGATACCGGATTAAGTGTTTCTCATCGGAACTGTCCTCGATTCTTATCGAGACTGTTCAGACTGTGGAACACGGCATTACAAGACACAAGCAAGAGTGCCACATAGTGTGAATGAAGAATTTTGCGCAAGATGGTTCCGAACCTGTTTTTTCTTAAAAACAGTTGTTCGTAACCTTCAGCGGTCTGCAGCAAAATTATTAGTACTAATTTAAGGGTTTCCAAACATCGTCATTCCTGCAAAGGCAGGAATCTATACAAATATAACCAGAAATTAGCAATTATTACTCGTTCCCACTCTGTGGCACTCGCCATAATCCTATTCAAAATCAAATTTTTTCAATTTACCTAAGGAGGTAAAAAATGAACTGGCTACATCCTGTTTTTTTTCTCTGGGGATTTTTACTGGCACTGGGGATTTTTGTCAAAAATAGATATTTTGGCATTTTTCTCCTCTCCGCCACCATCGGCGGTCCATTAACCTATGGAATCGCCTGGGCTGCAGATAGACTGTTAACCCAAATTGGTGCCCCCATTTGGGTTAATTGGATCGTATTCCTGGTGGCAGTGGGAGTATTTTTTATTCTCATACTTGCCATCGGGTTCGTCATTTGGGAAAGACGACGCCGTCTCACCCAACCCGCCTGGTGACGCACCCAAGACGAAGGCATAGATTTTGACAATTTATTTAATCAAATTTCTAGTTTTTAAGGAGAAAACCATGAAAAACAAAAAATACTTCATTTCCATAATTGCAGTTTTGATCATTTTCACCCTGGCCTGCAGCCTCATCCCCACCGGCGCCTCCACGGCCACCCCCGAAGAACCCGCCGCACCCGCCCCCACCCAGGCCCCCCCCGACTCTGTGGCACCCCCCGAAGCACCCACCCAAGACCCCGACTCTTCCTGCGAGGGAATCGTCGTAAACGGCGCATGCAGCGAAAAACCGTTTCAGAACCCTGAAACCGCTCGCTGCTTCGATTACGACGAAACAGGCATTGAGACCACCGTCACCTATCAGTTCACCCTGACAAGTGGTCGGTTGGTGATCGATGCCGAAAGCGTTGAGGGGCAATTCAGCAACGGTGGCCTCCTGGTCGTGGACCAAAAAGGTGATCACACCTTTACGGTTCATAACGGCGCCTACTGTTGGACACCTCCCGAACATGCCGAATGGGCTTACGCTCACCGGCTCTCGGTTCTCCAACAGTTCGTTCCAACTCCCACGATTATCACCATCCCCTAGTCGTGGGCTAAAATTTATCCGGTATCAACCCCAGTCAATTCTTTTCTCACTTTCTGTGAGATGTTTTAAGAATTGGCTGGGGGTATTTTTAAGCAATTAAAAAACAAGAAAGGTTTCTCATCGGAAATGTCACTTCCTAGTGATCTTTTCAGATGTGTAACCTGTCAACTTGACTCCTTAAAAATACCCCACACCTTTACTACCAACTCACAGTCGCGCCCGCGACTCCCACTTAACAACCCTTTCTAGCTGTGTCTTTATATTTAAAATGAAAAAAATAAAAAATTCACCCCACACCCAACGTGGTGCGGGGCAACCACTAATTTCTATAGCCATACCGGTCTACAACGCCGGAGAATTTTTGCATCAAGCCATCAACAGCATCTTAAATCAAACATACAAAAACCTAGAGATCATCGCCGTCGACGACGGCTCTACAGACAACTCTTGGGGTGTCCTTAAACAACTTCAAAGACAAGACAAGAGACTCAAAATCTTCAAGAACAATAAAAATCAAGGAATTGGTTTTACTTCTAACAAAGCTATTAAACATGCCAAATCAAACTGGATAGCCAGAATGGATGCCGACGACATATCCTTACCTACCAGACTACAAAAACAAATAGAATTCTTACTCAAACACCCCAAGGTAGTCGCAGTTGGTGGGCAATGTAAAATTATAAACACCAAAGGCGAAAGAGTTGGTAAAAAAATCTTCCCCACAAAACACAAAGACATAAAATCTATGATGTTCAACGCTATGTCTATCCAACAACCTACCGTTATGTTCAACACAAACCTACTCCCTAAAAACTTCAGTTGGTACAACAACTCTCTTTCTCCAGTAGATGATCTAGACCTTTTCTTTAGACTCTTCAAATACGGTCAACTAGCTAATTTAGGCAATTTTATCCTAAAATATCGCCAATATCACCAAAGCTCATCTTTAAAAAATCCCAAAAAAACTTTCGCTCTAACTAAAAAAGTCAGGAATCTTGCAATAAAAAACTACGAATACAAACCATCAGTTAAAAGCAAGCTTATTGCCTTTTTCCAGGAACTAATAATCAAAACTCTCCCTTCCCCATTTATCTATCCCGCCTATTCCGCCTTGCGTGGTATTACTCCCCTAAAGGCTAATTTTAGAAGTGACTCTTTCAATATTTTTAAATATTTCCCCAATCTCACCACCCCCTAACTTGAAGGAACGCAACCTTCAAAATCTAACCAGTTCAATATACTAACCTTTGGTTATTTAGCTCATTACAAAGGTACCGACTGGTTAATTAAATCATTCAAAAACTACCTGCTTAAATTCCCCAACAAAAAACTTCACTTAACAGTTGCTGGTGGACCAAACCCAAATCATCTTACTAAACCCAGTTATCAAAAATACCTAAACCAAGTCAACACTTTAGCTAAACACCCCCAAATCACTCTTACCAGTTTTGTAAAAGAAAAAGATATCTCCAAAATATTTTCCAAAACAAACCTAGTAATTTTTCCTTACCGTACGGCCATGTCTTCTTCGGGTCCTCTATCAATTGCCCTTTCATTTCACAAACCATTTATCATCTCCCAACCACTTCAAAAATATACCCAAACCAGAGACCTTAACGTCACCCCGAACAATCTAACTTTTCCTTTATCCCAAAAGGGTTTTGACGCCGCTCTTAACAATTTACTAAAAAGCAAAAATCTAACAAAACTCACCCAACTCTCAAAAAACCTCGCCCAAAAAAGATCGTGGGTGAAAATCGCCAAGCAATATCTCCCCCACCTCACCTCCTCCTAACTTGAAGGAACGCAACCTTCAAATTTTCCCTCCTCCCCCATCTGCTACACTTCACTTAATGCCCAAGCCAAGAAAAATAAACCTTCCTTTGCTATACTAAACACATTCATGACACAACTCAACGCAGTTAAATACTGGCTAGAGTCAGGCAATAGAAATCTAAAAAGCGCCAACAGACTTGTTAAACAAGAACACTATGATTGGGGCCTGTTCGTTGGTCAACTCGCCTTAGAAAAACTTCTCAAAGGCATCATCACCAAAAAAGAAGACAAAAGCCCACCCCCAATTCACGATCTGGCCAAACTAGCAGAAATTACCAAAATAAAATTCACCCAAACTCAATTAAAACAGTTAAACGAAATCACCACCTTTAACATAGAAGCCAGATACGATTCCTACAAACTAGCTTTCTACAAAAAAGCCACTCGCCAATACTCACAAAAATGGCTTAAAATTATCAATCAACTAGCCACATGGTTCATCAGTCTCTACTAAAATCTACCCCAAAAAAACTCGCTCTAAAATTCTATCAAGAATTAATCAAAGAGAATATTCCCGTTAAAAAAATAATCATGTTTGGTTCATACGCCAAAGGCAAACAAAAATACTACAGCGACCTTGATCTCTGTATTGTTTCTCCCATACTAGGAAAAAATAATTTCAACGAACGTGTTCGTCTTAAAAATATCGCCAGCCGTGTCGAAAACCTCATTGAACCTCATCCATACCATCCAAAAGATTTAAAGGAAAAATACGACCCATTAGCAGAACAAATCCGCACCACAGGTAAAATCCTGTTTTCCACCTCCTAGCTCTCCAAACCTGCTAAAATTATTTCAATGCCCAAGAAAAAGAAGGCTCCCACTAAAGAGTTCCTAAGAAAATACGGCATACCCAGCGCTCTCATCCCTGGCATCATCATCGCCGCATCACCGTCCCGCTGCCGAAATTGAACAGGCTTTAAGCCTGCGGAGCCATACCACCTCAACCTCTGGTCAAACTAAAAACTATTTCACTATCTTTTTCAAAGACTCTTTCAACCTTGGCAAATTATCAACAATCGTCTTCCACACCAAATTCCAGTCTATTCTGTCGTACTCACGAATCATAACATTTCTCATTCCCGCCATTTGCTTCCATGGAATACCAGAATAACTCTCTCTAAAATTATCTTCCAACCTCTTAACAGCCTCCCCAATTATTTCAAAACGTCTAGCTACAGCATCTTGTAATTGAACATCTTTAAGAAAACCTACTTTATCAACCCCAGATTTTTCAATATATGTTTCAATTCTCTCAATAGACTCTAAAATGTCAGCAATATATACCCACGGCTCTTTTTTCATTTTTGCAGATAAATTAATTTCTCATCTTCCATAATCGACTCACGAAGCAAGGGTTTAATGGTAGAGTACTGCACTACATCTACCTTTTTACCCACTTTTTCTGTCAAATCTTGACCAAACTTTATATACTTAAATAAATCCATCGACCTAGTCTTATCAAACTCTACTAACACGTCTACATCACTCTCAGGCTTTGCTTCACCACGAGCATGTGACCCAAACAAACTTGCCTTTTTAACACCATAACTCTTAAATACTGGCACCATTTTACTCACCATATCATTCATAATTTCATTATACTACAAACAAAACCACCTCCTGTCTTCCGCAATGGGACACCCTTGAAGTTTAGAAGTTAGGCACGATTGTGGATAACGTCATAGAGTAGTTTTTGTTCTTCATCCATCTTAAGTAGAGTTTTTGTTTTGACCTCTTCTCCAGGTAATTGGTATTCT
>JAHJQJ010000086.1 GCA_018819325.1 Patescibacteria group bacterium | reverse complement strand
GATTGAAGAAGATGAAGGAGAATGGGTAGATCTAAATAGCTTGAAACAAATGACGCAAATAATTACTCGGTGGATTTTGGTGTATTTGGGGAAAAAATAAAAATTGCACTTCCGAAGTGCAATTTTGGGTATTAGAAGAAGATTTTGCGGTGATTAGCCTGGTGAGTAGTTTTGATGTATTAAGTGGTGGTTGCTATTGTAGAGGTCTTATTTTATGGTAATGGATATCTATGAATAAAGTTGTATATAAAAATATTAAAAATGATTTGAAGAGATTGCCAGATGATTTGCCCAAAGGGAGTTGGTCTAAACAGGCAATTAGGATTTTACAAGAAAGATATTTGGATAAAGATGACTCTGGTAAAGTGATTGAGACTCCTGATGAGATGGCGTGGCGAGTGGCTGTAGCGGTGGCTAAGGCAGAGGAAGTTTGGGGTACGAGCAAGAAGGGTGTGATAAGGCAGGCAAAAAAGTTTTACAGGTTAATGGTGGGAAGGAAGTTTTTGCCTAACTCTCCTACCTTGATGAATGCTGGTAAGGGTAATGGTCTTCAGTATTCGGCCTGTTTTGTGTTACCTGTGGAAGATTCCTTGGAGGGAATTTTTGATGCTATTAAATATCAAGCTATTATCCATCAGTCTGGTGGTGGGACGGGTTTTTCTTTTTCGAATTTGAGACAAAAAGGAGCAATAGTGAAGAGAAGTAAGGGGGTGGCTTCTGGACCAGTTAGTTTTATGAGGGTGTTTAATGAGGCGACTCAACAGATTAAGCAAGGCGGGACAAGAAGAGGGGCGAATATGGGAATTTTGCAAGTGGATCACCCTGATTTGCGTGAGTTTATTACTTGTAAGATTGATGGAGGAATTACTAATTTTAATATTTCGGTGGCGGTGACAGATGAATTTATGAAAGCGGTAAGGGAAGATGCTGAATATGATTTGAAGGCTCCACACACAGGAGAAGTAGTTGGTTCTGAAAAAGCAAAAGAAATTTTTGATCTAATTGCCGAGACTGCCTGGAAGACTGGTGATCCAGGGATTGTTTTTATAGATAAGATTAATAACAGTACTGCAAATCCAGTACCAAGTAAAGGACCGATACAAAGTACCAATCCTTGTGGTGAGCAGCCACTTTATCCGTTTGATGCCTGTAATTTAGGGAGTATATTTTTGGATAAGTTTGTTGTAAGAGAGAAGGGAAGGAAACCTAGAATTGATTGGAATGGTTTAGGGAAAGCAGCCAGGGAAGCAGTTAGATTTTTAGATAATGTAATTGAAATAAATCCATATCCATTGAAGCAAATTAATGATGTTGTTCGTTCCGTAAGGCGAATAGGATTAGGGATCGGAGGTTGGGGAGATATGCTTTATTTACTAGGAATTGCTTATGATTCTGAAGAGGCGTTGATGTTAGCTAGGAAAATAATGAAGACAATTAAGGAGGAAGGGCATAAGGCTAGCAGGAACTTGGCAAAAATTAGAGGTCCGTTTGAGTTGTGGAATGAAAGTATATTTGCTGATGGAGAACTGATGAGAAATGCCACGGTAACAACAATTGCACCAACTGGTAGTATTGGTATTTTGGCTGCTACAAGTGGTGGTTGTGAGCCGGTGTTTGCTTTGTCTTACAAGCACATGGTAAAAGATGAGAGTTTGAATAGAGAGCTTTTTTTTACTGATTTTGCTTTTGAGAAAGTGGCGCGTGATGAAGGGTTTTGGAGCGATGCTTTAGCTAAAAAAGTGGCGAAGATGGGTAGTGTAAAGGGTTTGCCAGAGGTGCCAGAAAAGTGGCAGAAAGTTTTGGTGACTTCGCATCAGATTAGCCCGGAATGGCATGTAAAAATGCAGGCGGCTTGGCAGGAACATACGGATAATGCTGTGAGCAAAACGGTTAATTTACCTAATGGTGCTAGTGTAGAAGATGTGGCCAATGTTTACATGCAAAGTTATGAGTTGGGTTGTATGGGAGTAACGGTTTATAGAGATGGAAGTAAAGACTGGCAGGTATTGAATGTGGGGAAGTCCCGATCTTCGCAGAGCGAAATCGAGGATGGCAAGAGCCAGATTGAAGGTAGTGAGGATGAAATGGCGGAGTTACAGCCAAGGCCTGAAAGATTGACTGGGAGTACTTATAAAATTAAGACTCCGGTGGGAACGGCGTTTGTGGTGATTAATTCTGATGATTTGGGAAATCCATTTGAAGTGTTCATTAATGTGGGTAAGGCAGGAACTCATGTAATGGCTGATGCGGAGGCTATTGGTCGATTGCTATCTATGGCTTTAAGAATCCCTTCTGCATTGCCGGCTAAGGTGATAGCGGAAGCAATGATAGAACAACTGGCGGGTATCGGCGGGTCGGAAAGCGTGGGTTTTGGTAATGATAAAGTAAGAAGTTTGGCCGATGGAGTTGCCAAGATGTTAAAGCATTACTTAGAAGAAAAAGAGGGAAAGTTTTTAAATGGTTACTCTGATAGAAAAGATTTGGAAACGGGTAAAGAATTGATGTCGGTTAGACAGGAGCAGTTGATATTAACTGCAAAAAAGGCAGATCTATGTCCTGATTGTGGACAAGCTAGTTTGGTGTTAGAAGAGGGTTGT
>JAHJQJ010000055.1 GCA_018819325.1 Patescibacteria group bacterium | reverse complement strand
GATTGAAGAAGATGAAGGAGAATGGGTAGATCTAAATAGCTTGAAACAAATGACGCAAATAATTACTCGGTGGATTTTGGTGTATTTGGGGAAAAAATAAAAATTGCACTTCCGAAGTGCAATTTTGGGTATTAGAAGAAGTTTTTGCGGAGATTAGCCTGGTGAGTGGTTTTGATATTGTAAGTGGTGGTTGTAATGTAGGGAGTGGTATTCTAAGTTTAGGTACATGGTTAAGATTAAGATTAGAAAAATTAAGAAGCGAGATGGAAGAGTGGTGAATTTTAGTGTAAGAAAGATAGAGGCGGCTATACAAGGAGCATTTAAAGCAAGTGGAAGGACAGACAAAAAGGAAGTGGTGTTGGTGGCAGGGATGGTGATTAATGAGTTGGAGAAAAAGTTTAATAAAACCATAGTGCCGGAAGTAGAGCAAGTTCAGGACTTGGTGGAGAAGGTGTTAATGATGAAAGGGTATGATGAGGTTTTTAAGGCGTATAAGTTGTATCGAGAATTGCACAGAAGTTTAAGAAATATTGATAGTTTGGTGGATTCAGATGAGTTGATTGAGAATTATTTGGAACGGTTGGATTGGCGAGTGAAGGAGAACGCTAATACGACCTATTCTTTGCAGGGGTTGAATAATCATGTAGCCAGTATTATATCGAGCAACTACTGGTTGAATAGATTTTATTCTAGGGAGGTTAGGAAGGCCCATTTGGGGGGAGACATTCATATTCATGATTTGGCACTTTTGTCACCTTATTGTACTGGGTGGGATTTGAAGGATTTTTTAGTTAGGGGTTTTGGGGGAGTATCGGGGAAAGTGCACAGTAAACCACCCAAACATTTGAGTAGTGCCTTGGGGCAGTTGGTAAATTTTTTCTATACGATTCAGGGTGAGGTGGCGGGGGCGGTGGCGGTATCGAATTTTGATACGTATTTGGCACCTTTTGTTAGGTATGACAAGTTGTCATATGGAGAAGTGAAACAATTGATGCAGGAGTTTGTGTTTAACATGAATGTACCTACTAGGGTAGGTTTTCAGACTCCGTTTACGAACATAACCCTTGATTTGAAACCTAGTAAATTGGTTGGTGAGGAAGTGGTAATTATTGGGGGTAAGCCGGTGAAGGCGAAGTATAAACAGTTTCAAAAAGAAATGGATATGTTGAATAGGGCTTTTGCTGAAGTAATGGCAGAAGGAGATGCGCAGGGGAGAGTGTTTACTTTTCCGATTCCAACGTATTCAATTACCAAGGATTTTGATTGGGATAATGAAAACTTGGATTCTTTGTGGGAAATGACGAGGAAGTATGGAATTCCTTATTTCTCGAATTATATTAACAGTGATATGAGTCCGGATGATGCTAGAAGTATGTGTTGCAGATTAAGGTTGGACAACAGAGTTTTGAGAAAAAGGGGTGGGTTGTTTGCAGCTAATCCGTTAACGGGGTCGGTAGGAGTGGTGACCATTAACTTGCCACGATTGGGATATAAAGCCAGGATGGAAAGCAAAAACGAGACTCAGGCAAAACGTAAGTTTTTTACGAACTTAGGTGGGTTGATTGACTTAGCTAGAGATTCACTAGTGGTAAAAAGGGAGGCGGTGGAAAAATTTACCGAGCAGGGGTTGTATCCGTATTGCAGGTACTATTTGTCTGATATATATAGTAGGAACAAGGTGTATTGGAAGAATCATTTTAATACTATTGGTTTGAACGGAATGAATGAAGCGTTGGTGAATTTGATGGGGAAGTCGATTGCCGATCCCGAAGGAAAAGAATTGGCTTTGGAAATTATGGATTATATGAGAGAAAAGATATTAATTTATCAAAAGGAGACTGGGGAGATGTTTAATTTGGAGGCCACACCAGCAGAGGGGACGGCGTATAGGTTTGCCAGGTTGGATAAGGCTTTATTCCCTGATATTATAAGTGCAAACAAGGAGGTGCCTTTTTATACTAACTCGACTCATTTACCGGTGGATAGTACGGACGATTTGTTTGAGGCGGCTGATCATCAAGACGATTTGCAGTGTAAATATAACGGAGGAACTGTGTTTCATGGTTTTTTGGGTGAGAGTTTGTCCAGTATAAAAAGTGTGAAGGCGTTGGTAAAGAAAATAGCGGAGAATTATAAAATGCCGTTTTTTTCTATTACCCCCACATTTTCTATTTGCCCTATTCATGGGTATCTTAAGGGAGAGTGGGAGTATTGTCATAAGTGTGATAATGAAAAGGTGAAAACCAAGTGTGAGATTTTTTCAAGGATTGTGGGTTATTTAAGACCTGTATCTCAGTGGAATCCTGGAAAAGAGGCGGAGTTTAATATGCGAAAAGAATATAAGGTGTGAGTATGATATTGGGTGGATTACAAAAAACGACCTTGGTTGATTTTCCTGGCAGAGTGGCGTGTACGGTGTTTACTTATGGTTGTAATTTTAGATGTGGATTTTGTCACAACCCTGGATTGGTGAATGAGGATGGAGATAGATTTGATGTGGAGGAGTTTTTTGGATTCTTGGAAAAAAGAAAGAAGATATTGGATGGTGTGTGTATTACTGGTGGAGAACCAACGCTTCATAGTGATTTGGCGGAGTTTTGTGGCAGGATTAAGAAGCTGGGGCTAGAAATTAAACTGGATACTAATGGAACTAATCCAGAAATGTTACGGAGTTTAATTAAAAAGAACTTGATTAATATGGTGGCGATGGATATTAAAACTAGTTGGGAAAAATATAATGTGGTGGGAGCGGGAAGGGCGGCGGTTGATAAAGTTAGAGAGAGTTTGTTTGAGATCTTGAATAGTGGGATAGAGTATGAGTTGAGGACTACGGTGGTGCCAACTATACATACCGTGAGTGTGTTGAATAAGATGGCAGGTCAGATTGGAGAAGTGGCGAGAAAAGCTGGAGTTGATTTGGACAAGGTAGTGTGGGTTTGGCAAAAATTTGAGGCTGGACATTGTTTGGATAAGAAATTTAATGAGGTGGATTGGTGACGGAAAAATCGGCACTGGGGCGGTGGAAGTGATAATTTGGGGGTAAGGGGTATTTTTTGTTGATGTGTGGGTAAAAAGTTGTATTTTATAAGATGAGAGATGGGATTCTGCAGGTTCCACATCTGAACAGTCACTAAGAAGCGACAGTGTCCGATGAGAAACCTGGGCAAAATCGGCAGCGGGACGGTATACTTTAGATATGCCAGTAATGCAAGAAAAAGAACCAAGAATACCAACAACAGAAGAACAGGCTTTACAGGAAGTGGATGGTTATATAGAACGGGTGGAGAAACAGGCGGAAACAAAAAAACCAGCTGGGCCGTTGCAACCAGCTAAGCCTAGTGATGATGATTTGCAGGTGAGTGATGATGCTGGAAACGTGGTGATGCAAGCGGCTCAGCAAAAAAAAGAGATTAAGATTATATTACCGCTAGGAGAGGAAGAGGTGAGAAATGGTTTGCATCACAAGATCTTTGATGCGGTTAGGTGGCTGGCGGAGTGGTGTGTGATGATTATTAAAAAGTACCCTGGCAAGGTGTTCTATAAACAATGATTGACTTAGCCAGCATGATCCAGTATGTTTTTTCAATAGTCTTGGGATTGTCGTTGTTTTTAATGGTATTTATGGGTTTGGGAATAATATTATTGCAGTGGCTTAGGTTTAAGAACAGAGAAGAAGTGAGCCTTAATTTTGTGTTGTTGGAGTTGGCTGTGCCAAGAGACAATGAGGTAAAGATAGATGCGGCGGAACAGATGTTTGCGGCATTGTCTTCTATTAAGAAGGGTGGTTTTTGGCAGAAGTTTAAATCACAACAACATTTATCGTTTGAGGTGGTTGGTAGGAAAGAGGACATTAGATTTTACGTTTCGTGCCATAGAGATAATATGGAGCTTGTAGATAAGCAGTTGGCGGGGGCTTATCCTGGTATACAGGTTAAGGAGGTGGAGGAGTATAACGTGTTTGATAATAAGGGTAAGGTGGCTTTTACGGAGTTGGTTTTAAAGAATGAGTCGTTTAAGCCAATAAAGAGTTACAAGGATTTATCGGTTGATTCTTTGTCTGCTATT
>JAHJQJ010000054.1 GCA_018819325.1 Patescibacteria group bacterium | reverse complement strand
CAATGTCAATAGTTATTTCAAATATTCTCTTATCCTGTGGCACTACATTTTGAGCCGCCAAAAATCGCAACCCTTGATTTTAAAGGGTTTCCGGGCATTTTAACCCTTAAAACCTTTCACAACTGTCCAAGATGAGTTAGTGACTATTTATTTCGCGGAAAATGGCCGTTGACCATCTTTTCTATACTATGCTATTTCCATTGAGAAATTATTGCGCCTAAATACCGATACGCTGCACCACGATTAAGATACTGGTGAGCAAATTGGTTTCTATAACTCCTTAAACATCCATAACAACTTGTACTTTCGGCACAACCACAATTACCACTAACTCTAGCCCGGGCAGTATTTAAACAAGCCGTAAAATCTTTTTCATTTTTGAGAAGTCGAGCAACAAGCCCCGCGCCTCCCGGCACGTTGTCATAAAGAATAATTGGAGGTATGATGTCCTGCTCACTATGCGCCACCGTTGCACTCAAATCAGTAGATGGAACCTCTAAAACCTCCGCAGCCCCCTCAACCAGAGCATAGGCAAGCGAATGCGCAAACCAAATGGGCTCTATCCCATCTTCGGGCTCGAGATGAAACTGAAGTTTGAGAACATCAGTCACAAATTCATGCCCAAGAGAAACCTGTTCAAGCATTCCATTGCAATCTTGACCGAGCGGTGTATCGTGAGGACTTTTATATTTCCTAAATCCAGCGCCGCACACACTACAGACGTAAAATCCTTCTCCTCGTCGCCCCTCGCAAAGCACAACCAAATAACCTGGCGATACTGTTGTTAAACTGATAACACCATGATCAATATTATCGCCTTGTTTACCCTTAAAACTGGCGAAATATGGCCGGGTGGTAAAAACCCTAGACGCTCGTGCTTTTGGATCCTTTGGTTTATCCCGACTCGTCACAAAACCAAATTTTGGATCGATATATTGAGTAAATACCATCCGATCGCAACATCTATCAGAAAATGGATGTTGTTTTTCCCTCCGATACGGTTTACGCTCAAATCGATTGTGTACGATACATCTTGCATACCACCAGCGATCCCATTCCTTCCCAACAACTCTTTTAAGCCCATAAGAAGTCCACTCTTTCTTATTTGCAACTAATTTGCTTGTAGGTGCAAACTCGGCTATTGCAATGCTTAAATCTCTTTGCAACGATACTGCAAAACTATCACTCCGACGTGTTTGTTGTGCATCCAGCTCAACAACATCAACAGGAAATCCATATTTAGGAATCACGGCTTTTCGAGAGATAAAATCAAGGACTCTCTCCCCTATAACATGTTTAGCTCGTTCCTTAGCCCACTTAGCGGTATCATAATCTTCTTTGCCTACAGCCATTACCTCAAGATCCCTCACAGCCCGGTAATCATTTGAAATCTCTGCTTCAGCAAGAGAAAACCGACTTTCTTCCCCAGAAATTTTGTCGATCCAGCTTTTATTTTGCAAGCCCATTTTATCAATCATATCGGCTGGAACAACGGCACGTAAAGATCTTTTGATATTTATTTGGCACTGCTCAAGAAATAATTTGAAGTCGGCAACACCTGATGGATTAACCAAATTCTTAAAAAGACTTTCAACGCTTTTAAATCTTTCAGGAAATGCTCGGAAGAAAGCAGACATTGCCATTGCAACAATATGCCTTGCAATGATTTTCTCATTTTGTAAACTAATGACAGGGGGACGAATTCGACCTTTAAGCATCCGTTGAGGTTCAGAAAAATGATAGAGATCATGAGGTCCTCGTCGACAATATGTGATAGCAAATCCGGGATAGCCACTTCGGCGTCCAGCTCTACCAACACGCTGGGTATAGTTGAACGCTTCCGGAGGAACATTGCGAAGAAAGATGGTGTCAAGATTACCTAAATCCACACCCAGCTCAAAGGTTGTAGAGCAACTCAACACATGAATCTTTCCATCCTTAAATTCTCTCTGAAATTCTCTAGCCTTTTCCTTATCAAGCTGCGCCGTATGCTCTTCCACACGTAGTGAATCTGGTAAATCCGCCTTGTAAAGTAGCCGATAGTGATTTGCATTGAGGTCTCCTGCACGAATTTCTTTGAGGCTACCTGAACAATGATGCCTTGAACAGACAGTACGAACAGAAATTGCTTGAAGACGGCCACAGATTTCACACTGAAAAGTACTATCGTTATCCTTAATGAGGTGGATTCTCCACCAATCTGGATTAATCCTCCTTGAGTCACCTATAGAAAATAATAGACGATTATGGGATAAGCTAGCCTTTTCGTCACATATCCGGAGAGTATCCCATATAGTTCTTAAGGTATTCACTGCCTGCTTCGCAGCTTCTTCTTTTGGAAGGGAAGAAAGAAGCTTTATTAAAAACTTAATCCTTTTCCCTGTTACGCCAGCCCATTTTCGCTCTCCAAATCTCAATCTGCCATTTTCAACTGATGATATACACCTCTGTGATGTCTGAAGCCCCAAGTCACCCCAATTCAAGGAAACACCTTTTTCGGTTTGAAGCTCGGCTGCCATGTCAGTTCTCATAGAATTTAAAAGGATAAATACCACATCATATGCTTCTTGTTCGGTTAGCGACCAAGGTGGACTTTTAAATATTTCGGGGATTTTGAACCAATTTGGCCAATTGATTGACCATCGAATCAAACCAACACCTTCAAGAGAAAGCCGTTGTTCATCGGTCAAAAATTCTCTATAAAGTGCGCGCCAAATATTCTTTCGAATCGTAGGTTCATCATCTGATTCCTTCTGCTTGAAAGCGTTTTGGTATTGTTTGAAAGCTCTATCTGCAATTGTGGAAAGACTAATTCCCTCCTTAGGATATTGTGTAAAACTTTTCGTTATTTTAAGAATCAAATTGCGGCTTAGAATATCTTTATACGAATCTTCGAGATACTAAGCAAAAAAAGCAGCTTCCTGACGTCCATCTGCAAAGGCAAGCACCTTCTTTCGCCCTATTGGAAGGGTTTGGTAAAGAGCCGTAGCTATAACAGCGTGTGGACCGTCCGAGCCATGAACTACCTCACGCACTGGATCACGCCCAGCAGCATTGTATCCGCAAGCGCCGCATTTTGCCATTTGATCCGCCCTGTCTTCGTCCTTCGGGGATTCCCCTCTGACTACATGGATTAAACTACTGTGTCCGCATTTCGGTTTGCTTTTTCCCATCTCGCCACACCGAACGCAAAGTTGGAATACCTGCTTGTTATTCGTTGCCTTGCCATCATCTTCATCGTCTTCTTCAACAGTACCCTCTATAGGTCGAAAAAAGGTAGCTCCAAAACCAACATGACTCGGATCACGAATCGCTTCTACCAACTTACCTTCCTTAAAATCTTTTGGCCCCACAAAATAATGTTGGCCACACTCTCGACATAAAGCTACTTCGAATGCTATGCCCTGTGAATCCTGCGTTCGTCGGTCAAGAAGAACTTTTTTCTGAGGCCAATAAGAAACAAAGGCCCCTTCAATCGATCGAAGAAAGAGATGATAACGTGCAGACAGAAGAGGTGCGTTAGATACGAAATCCTTCACCTTCAAAAGAAGTTCAACCAATTCAGATAGCGCAGGTAGCCGTTCATTATCTTGTAGTTCCGCAAAAATTTGAGCGGCAATTTCCGCCGCTTCGGTAGGATTGCTAGTGATAAGCTGACGAAGATTTGTTGCTCGACAATCACGCTGAAGGAGCTCACTAATTATTCTCGCCAAATCTTCATTTTGTGAAAACGATATTCCAAATTTAGTCGCTAGTTCAGCGACGCGTCCTCTGGTTTCTTCTTTTTTCTCACGAATGACATCTCCAAGAAACCGGTATTCGTCTAGTGAAAGACTGTCTGATCCACCTTCTCGTATTGGATCAGTTTCCCCAAGAATTACGTTCTCTTTATGAAACTCTTCGCCAAACAAATCAGAAGCAAACTTTGCTACCGCTACTTTATCTCCTTCTTCTCCACCAACCAAAGTAGCACTTGTCGCAATGCATCGGAAAGGCTCAAAACGCCCTCCTTCTTTTAATCTTTGTTTGAGACGCCGTAGTAGCATTGCCATCTCAATGCCACGAGAACCACGGTATTGATGGGCTTCGTCCAACACGAAAAATTTCCACCACCGAGCTTGCCCATTATCAAAAAGTGGACTGTCATCAGGACGAAGCAATAAATACTCTAGCATAGAGTAGTTAGTAAGTAGGATATGGGGTGGTGTTTTTCTCATTTCGGAACGCAAGACTAATTCTCCCGGCAAACGTTTTACCATATGATCTCTTGCGTTTCGCCATGAGTCTTTTTCATCTTCAGGAGTTTCTCCGATGTACTGTCCAAAAGTAAACCGAAAAGATGATTGCTCTTTTTTAAGCCGTTCGCTGATTTCTCCAAGACGATCACGCTGGTCATTTGCCAGAGCATTCATAGGATAAAGAATCAACGCACGTACGCCCGGAGATAGCTTGCCTTCTTGAAATTCACGATAAAGATGCAGTAGAATAGGATAAAGAAAGGCTTCAGTCTTGCCACTTCCTGTACCTGTTGTAACAATTATATTAAATTCGTGAAGCACTCCTTCAATCGCTTGTTCTTGATGCCGATATAGCGGTCTGTCGCCATCTATTGCCTTCAGAAATCCGTCATCAGGTTGTGATCCGAGAAGGTGTGTGAATAACTTCCGAGGTGTCTGTCCTCGCTTAAATACCGATGTGGCTTCAAGGTATGGCCCTTTACTCAGATATCCTGAATTAAGCGCTTCCTCGAAAGATGCCCGTAAATCTGGTTCTTTAAAGTAAAAGGTTGTCTTTAAATAACGCCGGTATCTTTCTTCTATGTCCCTCGATAGTTTTATCGGGTTCATTGCTTCTGCGCCCCATCTCTCATATTACAACAACCTCCATAAGTATTTCCCGCCTTCAATTCTTCATAACGATTCCGAAGTCGATTAATAACTTCGGGAAATTCGTTTCTTGCCCGATGAGATCTATCAATCCAGCGTTTTTTGGGGCTAACAATTTTATGACCCCGGTCTTCATTTATTTCGAGATATAAAGCAATTGCGCATAACGCCTGCTTTACAAATTCGTCAGGTTCAGCTCGATGCATTCTGCGTCTTTTGAAATACGTATGCCGTACTTCTTTAATCAACAAACGCAATGATCCGCGTGTCACCTTGCGAAGCTTCGTTAGGACACCACACAACCGTGGGGCTGATATCCCAGCAAGATTTAGAAATGACCTCTCGGGCTCCTGCTGCTTCTCGGCCAAACGAGCAGGAATGATAGCTACAGCGCCCTCAATCATTTTATCGTTTATTGTTATCCAAATCTTAAGAGAGTATTCCCGCGAACAATCTGCCACTTCTTGAGAATCAGCAAAGTCACGTAGTGGAATGGCAACCGTATTCTCAATAACTTTCAGGTCATAACGTCTGGATCTGTGTTGTTTGAATCCTGTTGAAATTGCATTTGTCCAGCGAGGTTTGGGAAGTTTAACCCAGAGAATCTTTTGGGAGATTGCAGTAAATTCATCACGTGCCAAAGTTAAACGCCTGTCTTCCCAGCGAGATGGGACTTTGCTTTCTTCCGCCACCATCCACCAAACTCTTTCCACTAATATGGCTACTTCCACCTGATGTCCGTCATTCGAGCCAACAAGCCAGCAGGTTTTATCTCTTGTTGGGTTAGGAGGAATGGTTAAAATTGTTTTGTTATTTTCCCGCTTCATCATCGCGTTGCCTTCAGGGTTATCTATCGCTTGGATGTAACAATCGGATTCATGGAAGAGGTCAACAAACACCTCCCCATGTCTCGATTCCGGAGGAAAAAGAGATGGTTGTTGTATTTTAATATCCTTTAGCCCGCCTACAAACCTGAAGTCTAAACTTTCTACTAAGTCAGCGTTTTCATCGTAAAACCTGAGAAAGTACCATCCACCTTTTCTGGATGTAACTTGAGACATATCTTGTTCGACAAGCTCTTGATTTGGGCTAAAAAATGTACGCCATTTCCCCTGCCCACCACCTTCTTCACCGACAACAATTGTCTGAATATTTGTCCATGTCTGCCCACCAAGAACAAAAATCTTTAATGGCCCGCTTCCGAAAAGAGGACCTTTATCTTCACATGCATCAAGCAACTGATTTCCAGCTAACTCAAATTGCGGTGCGTTTGGTTTAATCTCAAATGGGGTTCCATCGGGCTTATGGAAAACAATTCGGCTGCCATTGTCCTTCTGAATATCGAAGGAGTGCGCGCGGCAATTCTTAATTGACACTGGCTCTGGTGCCCTCGGAGGTAATCCCGACAATTTTTCATCACGCTCCCAGCTATCCAAAACCACCACAAGGTACCGTCCAGCTGATGGATATCTCACGCGGCGTCCACTATCCCACTCATTCAATTTGAATAGGAGATATTTGTCCTCACCCGACAGGATCTCAATCTTATTGTTTTCCCAGCAAACTACTACATGGCTACTTAAAGCTTCGCTAAGACACCAACGGTCTTCGGTAGCTTCATCTTGTAATAAGGATAATCCCTCTTCGATAACATCCAACCCTTGAATTGATGTCATTTCTTCTGGAATTTCTACAGCCAGCATCCATTGACGTTCTTTCTTCCAGCAAATTATTTCAGGTTTTATTCGAAAAGAATTGGTACTTTTTTCTTTTTGGCGTTCATGGTTACGGGCTGAACCTCTTGATCTGCCTCCTCTCTTACCAGGACTCACCCGATTCTCTCCAGATACTTCAGAAGGATCGAGTTCCTCTTGAATATTTTCATTCCCTGCTTTACATTCCTTTTCAGTCACAGGCTTACTTGGAATTTCTTTTTCTAACTGTCCGAAGTCTTTCTTAGCCTCAGGGAAATCTTGTCCGCTCTGAACTATTTCTTCTGTCCGAGAACCCTTTTCCTCTTTATCCTTCAGCAATAATTTTACCAAATCTCGTCTCCATGCTTTCTTGCGACTATAAACTACAATTAAAACAATAATACCTATTGTAATCGGTAAAGAAAATATCAATATCCAGTCTATGATTTTCATGCCCTTACTCTTATTAATTTTTCTAGAAATACCCGGGATATTTTTTACAAAATTCCGTTATACATCGTGTTTCAGGCTATGCTGGGCACTTTGAATTCCAACTACACCATTGACAAAGATTATTAGGGATAGGAAAATAATCTATTATCTCTTTCAAATTTCTGTATTCAAAATCGATAAAGTCAACGACCTTCTTTTCAATGTGGTACTCAAAAACTTCTTGAAGAAAATACGCGTTGTCGCGTAAAAAAACTGCGTTTGCCATAATATTTTCAGTTTTATATTTGTATCTAATCCAGATAGCATAAATGCCTAGCTGAATCTTTTGCAGGGTGAAGTCTTCATAATAATCAGGCTTTGGTGCAGTGCCTGTTTTCCAATCCCAAAGCAAAATCCTACCTTTCTGATCTTGAGTCAATAAATCATATTTTCCTCTTATGGCGTAATCATTTGTTTTAATCTCTAAGTTGCCTTCTGCTTTTATTACTTTGTGATCTCTTAATTTTGGAAGAACACCTCTGTTAAAATTATTCGCGATAGTAGCGAGCCTATCTTTAAAGTAATCGAAATCATGTCTTATGATTTTATAAGGCTCTCTTAACTTCTTATTCCACAAAAATGACAGCTCAAACTCATTTACAATGCTGTCCGCGCTGAGACTGTCTTCTTTTTTTATTAATCTTTGCTGTGCGGCGATAGTTTTAAACAACTTCTCAACTTTATTGTGGAAAAAATTACCTAGGCCCAATTCTATAGACAGAAAAGGCTTCTCCTCTCTGGGGTCTTCTATATAATTCTTAAAATATTTAAACGGACACTTGGAGTCCTTTATTTTTGATATGCTTACACGCTCGCTCTCCGGGATGTTTGAAAATGTTCCAGATACAGATTTTATGATCTTGATTTGCTTAGGTTTCACCGGCTTAGATTCAACTGTATCATGAGACGAAGCTTTTGCAGCTTCCTCTTTTACCACGGGAGGTGCGTAAGGATAGCTAAAGCTCTTGCTACACTTAGGGCATGTTATTGTTAGTCTTTTATCTGACTTTGGCACTCTGAGCTTTTGCTGACACTCAAGATTTTTACACACGACTGTCTCTGACTCTACTTTGTCTTCATCTACAATCGTTTTGTAACTCGGTTCACTCGACTTCTTTTTCCCGCGCGCCGCTATTTTATTAATAACAATAAAAACTAATACTATTGCGAGAAGTCCAAGTAATTCCATTTTTATTTTTCACTCCTTGATGCAGCTAATACAGCCCTGACCAATCAGGCATTCATGAAGAACATTGATTTCACATTACTTATTAATGCTCTTAATTAAATCCAACACTTCCTGTACGCATTTTCCCTGCTGGTCACGTATCTGATACACCCAAAATCTCTTAACATGCCATCCTAACGCCTGAAGTCTTAAATCACGAATAAAATCCTCTCTGCAACGGCTACCATCCCATTCTTTATGATAATATTCGCCGTCAATTTCTATATCCATTTTATAGCCATCACTTACTATTGCTAAATCAAGGCGATATTGATTGACAGGATACTGTGGGATCGGTTTTAACCCAGCCGCTACAAGTGCATCATGAAACGGCTCTTCGTATGGGCCAACTTTAGAATCATCAAATTGAACTCTATGGTGAACTTTCTTCTCGGTTTCTTTGTTAAGATTCATTACATAAGATGCAAATTCTGAAATATGCGGGATTCCACAATTAAAACATGCGTTAATATTTCCGATAACATGCAAAAGCGAACGGGCCCTTGTAATAGCTACGTTAAAAAGGTTCCCAGTTGACGCAATAAAATATTGTGCTCCGCGAGGCATTGAAGATCCGACACAAGGAGAAAAAATAATGACATCTCGTTCATCCCCTTGGAATCCATGTGCTGTATCAATAATTAATGCTGATCTTTCTATATAAGAAATCATACGCGTCCAAATTAGAAATTGAAAAAGCCTAACTGTGTTCTATAATGGTTTAAGCCGCAAGCAAAAACCATTGAAAACACAAGGAGGTTAGGCTTATGTATAATCATACACTGCTGGGACAACTTATGCAAAT
>JAHJQJ010000053.1 GCA_018819325.1 Patescibacteria group bacterium | reverse complement strand
TGAGAAGAGCTGAAATTAGGTGGCTTTGGGTTAGTAAACCAAATAGCTTTACGAGACTTGGGTATAACGGGAAAAAGGCTGTTTGAAATTTCATTATGTAACCGAAGTGGGAAATGTTTTGGTAGTGCCCTCCGTCGAAGTTTAGAAGATGCCTAACTTTAGGAAAGTTTTCCTTGATCATTGAGGTCGCCTGGTATGAATAGTCAAAAAAAGCCGGACTTGAGCTTAAAAAGGTGAGGGTATAAATAATTACTGCCCAAAACAAAAAGAGTGGAAGAATTTTTTTCATTGTGAAAGCACCTGGGTGTAAACGTCTATTGTTTTCTGGGCTGTTTTTTTCCAACTAAACTGCTTGGCTACTTCTTTGGCATTATTGACGAGACCGTTTCTTTGTTTCTGAGTGAGGTTAAAGGCTTTAGTAAGGGCATTTTGTAAGCTGTCTTGACTTTGGGGGTCAAAGGTAATGGTGCCGGGTGGGTAGATTTCTGACAGACTGCTGGTGTTGCTTGAAACCAGCAAACAACCAGCGTGCATGGCTTCTAGTACTGGTAAACCAAAACCTTCGTAAAGTGACGGCTGGCAGTATAGTGTGGCTAATGAGTAAAAGGCTAAAAGCTCTTTGTTGGAGATGAAGCCGGGGGTAATTATGTGAGAATAGCTTTTTAACTTAACTAGGTCTTTTAATTCCTTGTGTGTTTTGCCTGGTGGCAATTCTTTGGTCATACCGCCACCAACTACAACTAAGGGAATTTTTAATGCTTTGGTTGCTTCTGCCAAGGCGGGTAGATTTTTATTAGGGTTTGGACCACCAGCCACGGTAAGAATAAATTTTTCTGGTAGGTTGAATTTTGATTTTATTTTCCCTACCGAGATTGGAGAGGGGGTGGTTTTGTAGATTTTGTCTGCTGCCAAAGGGGTTACAAAAACCTTTTCTGGAGAAAACATGAATAACTTTATTAAATCTCTTCTTGAATTTTGAGAGTCGGTGATGATAGCAGATACGTTTAACAAAGAAAGACGTTGGCGGATTAGGTTAAAGGTGCCCTTAAGACCTTTTGGATATAAATGGGGGAGTATTAATGGGGTTAGGTCGTGAATGGTGACCACGGTTGGGTGGGTTTTGTTAAAAGGGAGGGTGGGATAGAATAGATCAAAATAAGTATAGTGGACTATGTCTATTTGATTGGATTCTGGACAAGCCAGAATGACGGAAGGGTTTTTTGCTAGAGCCTTGGTGAGGTTTTCTGCATAAAAGCCGACTCCCCTACCCTTAGAGTGAATGCCGGAATTAAGTTGAAGCTTTATATTGTTCATTATGGTTTTTTTGTTTTCTTAGTTATTATTAAGACAGAAGAAATAATACTTAATAAAGTAAGACCCTCTGCAAACTTGTGGGTGTTTGTTTTAGTAAGTTTACCAATAAAAAGGTGGTCACCTTTGGGAATTGAAATAACTGGCATACCGTTTCTGTTTGATTCAAGGTAAGTGAAGTTTATGGGCTTGTTGTTTAATAGAAATACCCAACCAGGATAATAGACTTGATTGAATTGAACGGTGATGGGTGTGGTGGCCTGGATTTTTGCTGAAACAAAAGCTGATTTGTTTTGTTCTATGTGAACTTCACCCGAACCTTCTGTGATTATAATTTTCCCAGGCGATTCTGTGGAAACTGGGGCCGACCATTGGGGAAGGTGCTCTGACCAAGATGCGGTGGTAGTTTTTAAGTTTAGGTAATAATCTTCACCAGGATTAAACATCTCATTAATGCGCAGGTGGTTTCTGTTTGCGTAGAGAAGCAAAAATAAAAGGGGGGCAAAAAACAGTAACTTGAAACGGCTATTTTTTATTAGAAGCGCAACCAGTACAGAGGCTGAAAAAACGGTAATAGCCAGGATTCTGAACTGGTATTGAACAAGTTGAAGGAGGGGAAGATACTGCCAAACCGGAGAACTTGCCTTAAGCATTAAGAAGACAGAGGTGATGAATATTAATAAAAACAATATGACTGCTTTTTGATTTTTCTTGATAAACAATAATTTAATAGATAACAAAGTAACGAGTAAATGAGCAAGACCAATTTGAAAGGACATACCGTCTTGGTCTACACCTGGATTAGACATGCCGTACCCCCACGGGGATCTAATTAGTTGGTATAAGGAAGGAAAGTGTTTTAAATACTGGCCTTCCATTAGAGAGTTGTAACGAAGAATGCCTCTGCTGGCGATAGCCGGAACCCAGAAATATGCAGATAATCCTAAACCTAAGATTAATGATAAGGAAATGGACCTAAGTGATTTTTGAAAATTTAATGACTGGAAAGATATAAGCAGGGCGAAAAGGATAATTATTGGAGCAAAGATCAGAGCTGTAATGTTGTGCGAAAGTATAAGCAAGGCAAAAAGGAGACCTGTTCTGGGTAAAGAGGAAGGTGTTTTTTCTTGAACCTGCTTTGTTATGGACCAAAACAAGAAGGGGATAATAGCCAAAGCTAACGCCCCCCCCACAGAAGCCGATACATAAACGTTTATAAATCTAATTGGGGCGTAGAGGTAAAAGACGGCTCCTAAAATGGCTGGTAATTGACTTTTTTCTTTTAACCATTTATATAGAAAAAGGTACATACCAATGGCCGATAATGGAAGAGAGATTAACATTACTGACTTGACACTATCAACGTAACTTAACCCAAGCCGATGGAACACATCGCCAATATAGGCAGGAAGTGGGTAATTGAAGATGAATACTGGATAACCAAAACCGTTGTTTAGATCTGCATCCCAACGGGGAGGAAACTGACCTTCTTTGATTAACTTACTCATGGATATCTGCCGAACCACGTGATGGGTTAGATCATGACTGGTGTACCCACCCTTAAAAACTAAATTTTTGAATGCTGGAATACTGACCAACAATAAGAAAGAAATGGATATTACCGCTTTTTTCATTTTTTGTTTCGATAAAGCTCCCAGAGTTTCATGTAAGAAAAGGCATGGTGAAAACCGGAATATAGAGAGAAAACAAAACCTGGGAAACCGTCTAAAAAACCTCTGTGACGGATATATAAAGAAAGAAAGGTTTTGGTGGGCTTGTAAAATAGATAGTTTAAGGTGTTGATAATGGTAATTTTGATTTTCTTGTTATAGAGGAGCTTGGCCTCTAGATCTGAATAGCGATTTTCGCGCTCTAGATATCTTTCAAACCTGGGAGTAGCTAAGTGGTCTAGGTCTGAACTCAACCAACCGACTGTACCGTTGACCTTCATTTGTTCATGAACGCTTATGGCCGGCAAAATGGCTTTACCGTTTTGAAAGAGTCTAATTACCGGGTCTGGGTACTGACCAGTATGTTTTAGATATTTACCTAGAAATAGATTTTTTCTGGGCAACCAGTAGGCCGCGACGGGTTGTGATAATTTTTTAGGCTTGGGAAAGATCAATAAAGCGCGCTTAAGGGGAGATAGCCAAGAGTCTACCCCAAAATATTTTCCATTCAGTAATCCGCTTATTTCGTTTTTCATTTTTGGGGTAAGCCGCTCGTCGGCGTCTAGTTGCAAAACCCAATCCCCTGTTGCTTTTTTTATTGCTTTGTTTTTGGTTATATGAAATATAGGTTCGTGTTTAACCTTAAAAACTTTGGCGTCTAAGTTTTTTGCTAGTTGCCTGGTTTTATCGGTTGAAGATTCGTCGACCACGATTATCTCGTGGGCTAGATTTTGAACTGATTTTAGGCAATTAGTTATGTTTTCTTCTTCGTTAAAGGTGGCTAAAACTACCGAAAGGGTCTGCTTATTGATTAGTTTCATGTATGTTGATATTATTATACTAATGAATGATACACTAAGAAATTTGCGATTTTGGCTAGTTGTCTTAACTTTCATTATTTTAGCAATATTTAAACTTCATGGATATGATCGTATGCCACAGACTTCTCACGCAGAAGAGCTTTTGTATGGATGGTCAGGAATTCATTTGATTGAGACTGGAGTACCAGTGTCTTGGTCTACGCTAGATTACCCTAAAGAGAATATAGTATTTGACGGAATTGTTGGAGACCCCTCAAATGTTTATTTACCAGCTACACTTTATAAACCCTGGTTAGACGAACCGCCTCTGTACTCTTTACTTTCTGGTGGAGTGGCTCACTTATATGGAGATGATCGGTGGGATGTTTTGCCAGTATCTCATACCAGAATTCCCTCTGTATTAGCTTCACTTGTTACAACAATCTTGATATTTTTTGTTGGAAATTCTTTTTTTGGATATGGTACTGGTCTATTAGCTATGATTATTTATGGTCTTTCACCGATTATGGTATTTGGAAGCAGATTGTCTGTACCAGAAAATATTATTGCCATGGCAGTAATGATTGGATTGTTGTTAGCTAAGAAGTATAAAAAGAAGCCCGAAACAGGAATTGCGGTAATTTTTGGCGTGATAACGGTAATACTTGGATTGATGAAACCAACGGGGTTTTTCTTTGCCCCATTGGCAATGTTCTTAGTCGCCCAAAAGAAGCGTTGGAAAGATTTCTGGTTAATTGGCGGTTTAATGTTTGTGGGAATATTATTATTTCTGGCCTATGGATATTGGTTGGATTGGGATATGTTTCTTGAGATAGTTAGAATACAAGGAGGAAGGTTCGCTGGATGGAGTGGTTTGGGGCATATATTTACTTCGCCTGCATTTGATATTTTTCTAATGTTTGACGGTTGGTACATTTTTTGCATGATTAGTGCGTTGTTCTGGGGTATAAAAGGCAAGGGCAAGATTGGATTAAAATTAATTAATCTATTTTTCTTTTATTGGCTAATGGTGACTTTATTGTCTGGAACTGAAGGAGATTTGTTGCCTTGGTATCGATATCCTCTATTCCCTTTATTAGCAGTATATGGAGCCTTGGGGTTAAAGTGGATATATAAGAATATTAATTTACTGGGTCTGACCTTGGTCATTGGAATGCTATTGAGTTCTAGATATTACTTACACAATGCTTTTAGACCAACTACACCTACAATTGTATATCGGTTAAGTTTCTGCTTGGGTCTTTTACCTTTACTGCTAAACAAAATCTGGCCGAAGAAATTGTTTATTAAAATTTCTAGAGGAGTAGTAATTGTGGTGGTTGCACTAGGACTTTTCTTTAATGCTAAGTATATCTATTCTGTTTTTGAGATAAGATGCGAAAGCATTGAGTGTCCGTTTGGACCGTCGACTAAATTGTCCGAAGTTTATATGCCAGTTTTTTGGCGATGGTTTGTAATGAAAGATCCTACTGGTATGCTGGATGAAAATAGACCTTGGTTTTAAAGGTATTCTATGGTAGTTGTACGGTGGTTTCGTAGAACTTGAAGGCAGGCTCGCCATTGGGGAACGGGACTTGGTAAATTGGCTCTTCGTTACCCGCACCTTCTTCTGTGGTAATTACTAGTGCGTTTTTTTGCTGGCTGTCTTGCTCCCAATTAATTTCTTTGAATTGGTATTTACCAAAAGCGTTGACAGTAGAGAAGCCGAATTTATCTCTGGGTACCAATTTGATTTCATTTTGGAATTTGTCTGGTGGATATTGCAGGAAAAATGCCATGATTATGTAGGGTTGGTCGTAGCGGTTGGAGATAATAATGGAGTCGTACTTGTCACCATTTTCTTTTACATAATCTGCAACTTGATCAAAACCATACTGCCAAGCAAAGCCAAGTTCTTGGGGATAGTGGACGTAGTATTGGTGGAGGTAACGGGCTGTGCTGAAAGATAATAAGGTTACAAATATGCCTGCCAATGCCAAGTTCCACCCCGCCCGATGGCGGGGAGAAATCTTTAGGAAGTTGGCGATTCCGAGGGCGGTGATGATGGTAAGAGGAATTACCATGTTTTGAGAACGGAGGGCGTGGGGTGATTGAAATGTAAGCGCGGCTGCTAGTGGAGCTACTAGAAACCAAAATAGAACAACTTTTTTACCCCTAGTGTTTGTTTTGAGTAAATTAAGTATTCCTAATAGATAAAATGGCGCTAATATTAGATATGATTGCCCTACCTCTGGAACCTTGCTTCTAGCGATTTCATCGCCAGTAACAAACAAAAATCTGGGTGAATAATGTGAAAGATAGTTTGAAAGGAAACGTCTTGAGTAAGTTAAGTACTTGTTGTGGATAAGTCTGGTTTGAATTGAGTTGGGATTTGGTGATTGCCTACGCCTTTCTAGTGCTTCCCATAGTGGGCCTTGATCTGAGAATACCGAAACCCCAGAGAAACGAGAGGTGCCCGTTGGGCTTAGCATTTGTTTGGCTAAAGGTAATAACAAGATGATACCTAGAAACAATGATAAAACAAGATGTTTACCAAATTGGTGACGCGATCGCGTGAGTAGTTTGGTAATGGGTTTGTGGAAAATAACAACAAGAAATAGGAATAGTAGTGGAGTGATTATTCTCATGGAGTGGTAAGAATAAAGAGAAAAAACAAATGAAAAAGAGGAGAGATAAAAATATTTGGGAGTGTTTAGTGATTTAAAGAATGCCCAGATGCCCAGCAAAAGGAAAAACGTGGCTGAGTTTGCTTCCCAACCGCCACGGGAGAAGTGGAGGTGCCAAGGGGAGGTGGCAAGGATAAGGGCGGATAACAGACCAATGTTTTTGTTAAACAGCTTAGTAGTAAGAAGATATATTAGATAAACGGAGGCGATGCCTAGGAGAGCGGAAGGAAGACGAACTGCCCAAATATTTAACCCCATGACTTTTACAAACGGGAGTACAAGATAGAAGTAAAGGGGTGGTTTGTAATCGTCGAAAGATCTAAACACCAAGGGCCAGGAAGCCCCGTGTTCATCTTTACCTGTTTCTAATAGTGAGTAAGCGTTGTAGCCTATGGCTGCTTCGTCGGCGTTAAGACCGGCTGGGAATTTGTCTAAAGCATATAAACGCAAGGCTGCTGAAAGAAAGAGAACTAGCAGGATGAGTATGTTTTGTTTTTTCATGGTTACTTAGTAATTGTAATTGTTTCTGGGTAGAATAAGACCTACATTACCACTTGAGATATTAATGCTGTCGATAGATAAGCTTAAAGGGGAGACAATGGTAAAAACAGGATATTCTAATATGTCTTTTTTAGGTATTCTGTTATAGTATTTAAACAAATAAGGGTAGCCGAAGTCCCAACCAGGAAGGGTAATATAAGAAACAAAGAAATCATTGTTTGGCATTCTGTCTAAAATTGCTTTGACAATAAAATCTTCGTGAGCTAGGTTGGTGTGGCTAGGATAGTTCCAACGTTTAACAAGTTTATTTATATTATAAAAGCTAATGTTTACCAATAAAATAATTGCTAGTAATTTGACGGGTTTTGAATAATTGAATAAGATACCGATTGCCCCACCAAGATAAAGATAGAATAGTGTGTGTATAGCGCCAATATAATATTCTGGTACGTGGGCGGGGTAGACTAAATAGTAAAGCAGAAAAATTATTATTGTGCCGGGTAACATAACTAAATGGAAGTTACGTTCTATGGCTGGAGATAGCTTGAAAAAAAGAATTGATAATAGAACTAGAGAAATTAAAACTAGAATTAAACCTGAAGCGTTTATGCCCAAGACGTATTCTAAAGAGGCGGTAATTACTCTTTGATACATATCTAAACGATTAAGATTAAGAATTGATTTTGAGGAATCATGGGTAAACAGATCAATTACTACCTTTGTCATAGCAAATTTTCTTATGTATTCAAATACAAGTAGAGGAAGTATTGGTAGAATGAAAAGACCCAAGCTGATGAGAGTTGTTTTAAGCGGAGGTAAAATTCTTTTAATTAGGATAATAAAGATAAAAACAAAGTACATGGGGAATAGAATTGGATGAAAACTGGTAAGTAAACCAAAGATAAGGGCTAGAAGAGGAAATATCTTTAGATTACCCTTCCAGTATTGGAAAAGGCACCAAAAGATAATGATAACCGCAAGCTCACTGCTGAAAGCTGGTGTTGTAGCCCAGTCTGTTTCTATGGCTGAAAAACTGACTGCCCTAAGGAAAGCTGTGACCAAACCTGCTTTGTAGCCAAAAAAACTTTTGACAACAAAATAATAGACTGCAATGATGATTAAACCTAAAACAACAGAACCAATGGCTCCACCAATGGGGTGGAGGTTGGTGAGCATATAGAAAGGGGTAAGAAAGTAAAAGTACCACGGACCTATAAACAAACCCTGGAGCGATAGACCTTGCCCAACCATACGAATGGGGAAGTCTTTAACAACGGAGTAGGCAAAATTGGCGGCGTATTCTTGATCGAAACCAAATGGAGCCATTTCGCTTAGCTTGTATAAGCGCAACCCGGCCGCGAGTAAGAGAATGAATAAAATAGATAGTTGAGGTTTCAGATTCTGGACAAGCCAGAATGACAAAGTTTGTTTTTTCATTCTTTTGTTTTAACTAATCTAAATACGGGTTCGCTGTTGAGTATTTTAATTTCACTGAAATGCTGAACACGTTCATCGCTTGGGTCAAAATCATCTTTAATATTACCAATGGAGCCTACAAACCAGGTGTTGGGCCGACTAAAAATATCTCCGTTGCCAAACTGATGAAATTCTATTTTATCACCTACCCTATCTACTTTACCCACGTCTACACCTTGATCTATGTATGAGTTAATGGCTTGATAGGTAGCAGGGTCAAATTGATTATAAAATAAATAGTAGATGTAGGGCTGACCATAGACATCTGTAAAAACAATTTTATCCGCTTCTTCTGTTAAGTTAATTTGTTCAAAGGCTTGCTTGTAGCCATAGTTGAATTGTGGAGCTAAATCTTCAAATGAGTGGTTAAAGTAAATATTTAAGGTGAGAATTGAGTTTAAAACGATGAATGCAAGTATGGGGAGAAGAATAATTTTATTGATTTTTTTGAATAAATAATCTAAACCCAGAGCGGTAATAATACTTAAGGGTACAACCATAAACAAAGCCCTAAAGGTGGAAAACTCCGCCAAAGTTAACGAGGCGGGTATGGGGCTTAAAAACAGAAGTAAAAAGATTAAGGTTTTTGATTTTTTATTTTTTAATTTAACTAGAGCTGTGAAACCTAAAAGTAATAGGAAGGCGTCGGTAATATAAAGCATGCCTTGTTTGGGTAGATTACCTCTGTCTGTTATTACGCTTCCTTGATAAAACAAAACTTCTGGAGAGAAGTGATATAAGTACCTTGAGCCAATCATTTTGAAAGTTAGTTGGGCTTGATTGTGGAAAAGTTTGTTGCCTTGAAGTTCTGGTTTGTAACCAAAGATACTTAGGCGGGTTAAGCGATTGCCTGCGGGGCCTGTTAGGTTTTGAAATAATAGAATGGAGAGCAAGAGGCCTGTGAGAACAAGAATAACGCGATTGATTTTGGGAGCCAGCCAGTTGGGTAATGTTTTTTTTAATTGCGGGAAGTAGATGGTAAATAAACTTAAAAAAATTAAAGGGGTGAGCATTTTGGCGCCTTGGTATATAAGTATGGAAGATGCTGATAGTAGAACCCAGGGAACAAAATATTTGATGTTGTTAAGGCTTTTTATGAAAAAATAGACGGCAAAAAGAAGAAAGGTGACATAGACATTGACTTCCCATGCTCCACGGGAGAAGTGGATGTGCCAAGGGCAGATGGCGAGGATGAGGGCGGCAAGGAGGCCAAATTTGTTTGAGGTTCGTAACCTTAAACTGTTGGCGAGGAGGTAGATGCCGAGGATGGCTAGGGTGCCAGCGATGACCGAAGGTAGGCGGACGGCAACTTCTGTAAGACCTAAAATTGCAACAAATGGAACCGTTAGATAGATATAGAGACCAGGCTTGTAGTCACCAAATGATTTGAAGGTTAATGGCATAAAGATGCCGTGCTCGTCTTTAGCGGTTTTAAATATTGAGTAAGCGTTGTAACCTATACCGGCCTCGTCCCAGGTTAGGCCAGGTGGTAGACTAGAAAGTTTATAGGAGCGAAGAAAAAAACCTAGAACTAAAATGAAAATCAAGAATATATTGTGTTTTAGATTCTGGACAGGCCAGAATGACAAACTATGTTTTTTCATTTAGGTATGGCAATTATAAAGGCTGGAGAGCCGTCTAGGAAGTTGATGGTTTTTAGGATGGTTACGTTTTGAGGTAGGCTTTGGGGAGAAACTATTAATAAACTATTTTTGAAACTTACTTCTCCCCCACTTTCAAGAGGCATGGTGTCTTCTATTATTTTTGGAATTTCCCAGTCGTTAACAAAATAGATATTATTTATTTTATCTGTCCAAAACCAATCTGACTGTTCAAAGCGGAGATTGTTACCACCTGGTTGAATGACTAGTGGATTTAGTTTGGTGAAAAAAGCGTAGAAAATGTGCGGTTCGCCGTAGTGTTTGGTAAAAATTACGTTATTATAGTTTTGACTATTTTTTTCTACGTACTCGATTGCCTGTTGATAGCCGTACTGCCAAGACCAAGAGTAGGTTTTAGGGTAAGTAGAGTGATAAGAATTTAGATAACGAATGTAACCTACTAAACAGCTAAAAATTATTGAAACCAAGACCGCCTTTTGCGCCCAGCGATGTTTTTTAAATAAATCAATAATCCAGTAGGTACCAAGGCTAGCAAAAATTATTATTACTGGAATCAAAGGGTTGGGACGCAGTGCTTGGGGAGGATCGGCCGTAAGAGCGGCGGCTACGGGGGAAAGAAGAAGCCAGGAGAAGAGGAAGATTCTGGACAAGCCAGAATGACGGGGGCTGAGTAATAACCACACTCCGCCGATTAGGGCTAAGATGGTAACTGGTAATGTAAATAAATTTTTGCCTGGGATGGAAAATTGATACTGAGCACCTTGGGACTGATAGATAAACTTGGGGGAAAAATAGGATAAATAGTAGTTGGTAACTTTAGTTACAAAATAAAGCGGACGGTTGTAACGAAGTTTAGCAAGTACTGGTGGTAAGGGGCTATTTGAACGGGCTTGGCCAAGTTGATAAACGGCCGAGTCTGAAAGTATGGCTAATTTGGAGTAACGGGCGGTGCCAACACCAGAGAAGACTTGGTAGACAACCATTGATAAGGAAAGTCCGAGAATGGCTATGGGAATTAAATAGGTGGCTTTTAGCCTTATCTTAGGCCTATATATATAGAAGAAAGCAAGAAGTAAGAGGGGGACGAAGACACGGGCGACGTTGTAGGTGTGAAGAGACAGTCCTAGTAAAATGGATGAGAGTAAATAAAATTTTGGATTCTCTAAAGCTTTTAGTAGCGCCCAAAAGCCAAAGATGATTAAGGTTAGGGCTAGGTTGGCTTCTAGAGCTGGTCTGCTGATGAAATAATGCCAGGGAGAGATAGCTAAGAGAAGAGCGGCAAGGAGACCTATTTTTTTATTGTTTAGTAGCTGAACAACAAGAAGATAGATGGCGGGGATGGCTAGGGTGCCGGCTAGGACGGAGACTAAACGAACGGCGATTGGAGTAAGACCTAAAAAATAAACGGGGATGGCAGTTAGATAGATATATACAGGTAGTTTGTAGTCTCCAAAAGCTTTGAAGATTAAGGGGAACCTGGCTCCCCACTCGTCGGCGCCGGTTTTTAGGATTGAGTAGGCATTGTAGCCGTGGCTGACTTCGTCCCAATTTAAAGACGGAGGATTGGTTTGAATTTGATAAAATCTTTGACCGAAGGCAAAAAAAGTAATTAAGGCCAAAATTAACCAGGATTTTTTTAGCATGCAAGTTTATTGTACTACGAGACTATAGACGGGCTTTGATGAAGCCAGCTTTGATGGCTAGTTCTTCTGTGCAAAACCAGCGGTCTTCTTTGTCGAATCTGATTACGGTGTTTTTCCAATAGCGAGATTGGGGCAGAATATATCGTCGTTGACCTCTTTTATCTACATTCCCTTTAACAAGACAGCCTTTTTGGGGATCTGGAGCACAGGCTGACCAAAGACCTTTGATATTATCGTGACCATCTTCGGCGGCTTTGGTTAAAATGTCTTGATATTTTAGGTTAACGGTATCTATTTGGAACTCACCCACCCCGTCCTTGAGTAGTTTCTTATTTATGAAGGTGCCGTCTTTTAGAAATACGTAGGCTAAAGTACGACCAAAACGGTCCATGTTGTTGATATCGGTTTCTATTTTTACCTTTTGATCTAGCAGAAGGTCTGTGGATATTTTGGTTGACTGTTCTCTGAAACACTCTCCTTCTTCTGGAGTATCGACGTTTAAGAGTCTAATTCGTCGACCGTCTTCTGTTTCAAAATTGTCTCCGTCGATCATTCTTACTACTTTAAAGTATTGCGGTGTTTTAATTTGAAGACCGATTAGGGTAATAATGGCGGTGGCCAAGATAGCCAATAGGCTTTTTCTTTTTAGGTTTGATGTTGATTTTTTAGCCATTTGACATTAAGTTTAGCAAAAATGATAAGCTTAAATATATGGCGACTGAGAATAGAGAGGTAGTGATGAGGTTTTATCAAGGTGGAACGGTGATATGGGTGGGTGTTAAAAAGGGAGATGTGGTTAAGAAAGGTCAGGTACTGGCCAAGCTAGATGACAAACTTGCCAAAATTGATTTGGAGATTGATTTGGCAAACTACAGGCGAACCAGAGCTGAGTTTGAGGAGGTGGCTAGAAAATTACCAAACCCTGGAAACGAGGAAGAAAAGGGAATAAAGGAGATTGCCCAAGCAAAATTGGATGTGGCGGTGAAAAAGGTGGAAAGACAAAAATACGAGATGGAGAAGTTGGCTTTGATAAGCCCGGTTGATGGGGAGATTGTTGATGACAGTGAGCTAGTGGCGGGAATGAATGTTACGCCGTCGGGTTTCCCGATTGTTATTAAGACTACTTAGGGGTAACTAAATAAAATAAAGGGTTGCCAAATACGTCATTTGAGTGCTCTAAGACTTTTAGTCCACTTGGAGGTTCTTTTGACCAGTCCCAGGCACCATCAACCTCTTCTAGTTGAACAGCAAGGTAGATGTCGCCAGGTTGAAGAAACCCAAGTAAATTGTCAAGTTTTTTAGATTTACCAAAGTAGTATTTGTCGGCGAACCTGAAGCCGTCGAAGTCATTTATTATGTTTTCTTGAGAAATGTTGGTGTTGAAATTTTGCTGGAATTTTTTTGGTGGGTATTTAGCGAAGAAGGCAAATTTTATTAATGAGGGCTCGTAGGTGTTGTTTATAAAAATTCTGTTGGCTGAGTCTAGGTAGGGTATGGTTTTTTGGAATATTTCTTTGTAACCATGTTGCCAGTGACGGGCGGACTCGAATTTGTAATGGGCGGAGTAGCGATGCCAATAGGCGGTAATGTTTACTGTCGTTGCAATTACAAAGATTCCCATGAACAGATTCCACTTCGGAAGAGAAATTTTCAGCCATACAAACACTTGGTGGATGCCCAGGGCGGAAATAATTATTAGTGGTGGGAGCGTGAGAATTAGTCTAGTGGCGTGCATGGCCCCGTCTGATGTAAGAGCAGAAGGAATGGGAGATAGTAAAAGCCAGGCTAAAATTAATTTATTCTCCTTGTTGTTAATTTTTTTTATTAAATGGACAAACCCAAGGACTAAAAATGGGGCGGTGACCCAAAGGAGTTCGCCAAACCTGCCCACCGAGTGGCGAAAGTTGGGGTCACCTGAGATAAATAGAAATTGAGGTGAAAAAGCAGACAAGTAATTTGAACCAATTTTGCCAGCGTAAGAGATGGCTTTATTGTGAAAGAGTTTTTCAGTAAAAGCGTTTTGATCTACCCAAGGTGAAGTACGTTGATTGACTATGTCATAAATTATTTCGTTGTCTGAAAAGACACTGATTAAACTAAACCGGCCAGCGGCTTGACCTAAAGTGAGGTGATAGGCAATAGGCAAAAATAAGATGAAATATAGTCCAAATAAAGTGAACGATCGTTTAAGTAAGTTGGTGAGAGGTGGGCGGTAAATGAGGAATAAGGAGAGGGCAAGTAATGGAGTGAAGAGGCTGGCAGTGGAGTAGGTATAAAAAGTAAGGATGAAACTTATAATTGATAGTGGGTAACGTTTTTTAATAAAAAATAAGGTGCCGGATAGGAGCAGGGTGAGAAGAAGGGTGGATTCGAAGGCGACTCTGGAGTAGTGGATGTGCCAAGGAGTGAGTGAAAGAATGAGGGCAGAGATTAACCCCAAAGATTTGTTTTTGAATAATTTATTTGCCAGTAGGTAAACAAGATAAATATTAAGAACGCCCAACAGGGTAGTTGGTAGACGTACGGCAAAAGGTGTTGGTCCCAAGATACCAACAAACGGAGCGGTGATGTACATTAACAACGGGGCGCGCCACTCTGAAAGACTTTGAATGTAAGTGGGTAACAAATTCCCCATGTAGTCGCGACCGGTAGTGATTAAGGACCAAGCGTGATAACCAACGTCGATTTCGTCACCGAATAGGGAGATAGGAAGGGTACTAAGTTTATATAAGCGCAGAAAAATAGCAACAAGTAGGATTGTTACCAAACCCCATGATTTTATTAACTTCATAAACTATTGCATCACTGTTGGTAAAAACGACTGATAGGTATTTTTGGTCTGGGTCAAGAGGAAAATCAAGTTCATTTTGGTGAGCATAGATATAGTCTATATTATTATCTTTTAGATAATTTGCGTTCCATTCTGTGTCTGACGCTTTAAAGAATTGTTTGCCGTTTACTATTTTGTCTTTTACGTCATAACCGGTAATTTGAAGTTGCTCTTGTGCACTAAATAGAACTTTTCTATCGGTGTAGGCAGTTACATAAGGGGTGCTGTACCAAGCATATATTGGCATTGGTTGTTGGGTGTATTGGTAGTGAGCGTTTCCGTCAAATGGCCTGGTTAAAACAAGACTGTCTTGAGGAGTATTGTCTTTTATCCATGACAAGGCTTCTATTTCTGCATTACTTACTTTGGCAAGTGGGTTGTGGCCGGGACCATAGAAGTCAAACAGACTACCAATGGCGGTGGGAATAGTGAAAGCCATAACACCAATAACAATAGCGGTTTTTAGTGTTTTATTTTTTGTTGCCTTAAGCCATTTAGCCATAGTAACACCTGCGTATATACCCAATAAGTGCAGATATATTTGCATGAACTGAATTAGATTGAAAGTTATACCAGCCTGTACAAAAAAGAGGATGAAGACAACTGAACCAATACCAGCTGAGATAAGCATGAGATCAAGGGTTTTATTTTTTTGTTTGAATAAATTTTTTATGGCGGTAAACAGGCCGATTAGACGCATACCTGAGTTGCCAACAATAAAGAGAAGTATTGCGGAGCCTTCTAGTTGAATTATTCTTAACCAGGCCTTAAAGGTCCCTAGTGATAAGTAATGTTGGCGACGTAGCTCCCAGTCTACGTTATCTAACTTAACAACCATCATGGTTCTGGTAAACCAAAGAGGCTCAAAAATTAGAAAAGACTCTGCGGTTGGAGAAATAATTTTTAAGAGAAGAAGGTTGCTGACTCCAAGGAGCAGTGAAAGTTTAAGTAATTGTGAATTTTTGTAGCGAAAATAATAATATAAACCAACGACACCGACCGAACCAACTAGAACCAAACCTGAAGATACCTTAACAATAGCCAGACCAAATCCTAGAAGAAAGATTAGTTTTAACCAGAAAGTTGTTCGTTTCTTTTCTTTTAGATAGACCGAGATGACGGCGTATATGGTTGTAAGCCAAATTAAACCCATGGTGTGGGGGGGGTTGCCTAAAATTGTGTGACCTTGTGACGCCCAAAAAGTTGATTCACCACTTAGGAAAAAATTTCCCCGAGCAATTGCATACAAATAGCCAAAACTGCCAGCAAAAAAGGTAAAAACCATTGCCCAGTAACCTGAAACCTTGCCCCAGTTAATTTCTGCGAGTGCAAATACTGAAAGCCCTAAGAGGAAGGTTAGTAAAACAGGAAAGAACCTGAAGTACAGGTCGAAAGGACTAAAGAAGGAGAATATTCTGTAAAACTCACCAAAGAAGATATCGCTGCCAAAGTGATAGTTTTTAAGTAACTCGTTTGGCAGTAATGGGTTTTGAATAGGAAACTGATGACGAACGGATTGCATAACGGTTACGTGCCATAAACCATCGTGCCCTTGAGAACTCCAATAAAGATCGCCTGTGGGGTAGTTTAGACCGCTGGGGAAATTAATAAAGCCTAAAACAATAATACCTAGAAGGAGAATGAGAACGAAAATTTTGTCTTTAAATAGATGAACAAAATTACTAAGAAGCTTTTTACCAGACTGACGGAAAGAAAGAATTGAAAATATGATTGTTACTGGAAGAGTAAGAAACCTTAAGTTTAGCAAAGCAAAAATGACTGCCAAAATCACAAAAACTGTTACACCCACGATGAAAGAAAGTAGTATTTGAAAATTTGTTGATAATTTTTCAATTTTTCTCCCCAAGAAGAAACTACCGGGAAAATATAAACAGATGACTGAAAGAATGAGAAAAATGAACAATAAAAGGATTTGGGGGAATATAGTTGAAATCACCTGTCTTCCGCAATGGGACACCCTTGAAGTTTAGAAGTTAGGCACGATTGTGGATAACGTCATAGAGTAGTTTTTGTTCTTCATCCATCTTAAGTAGAGTTTTTGTTTTGACCTCTTCTCCAGGTAATTGGTATTCTA
>JAHJQJ010000052.1 GCA_018819325.1 Patescibacteria group bacterium | reverse complement strand
TGGTCATGACTGATGAGTTAGGTAAAATGACTTACTCATTACCTTTAGTATAGTAAATGGGACGATAGCAATAAAGATGACAACAATTAGAAACATCATTGGGTCTTGAAGATCTAGTTTGAAGTAGTCTAGAAAGGCAATAGGTAAGACCAAGCCAATAGAAGTAAAAAGGGCGGTGAAGAAGGTGTACTCTGCTGTTAAGTCCTTTGGGCTGACGTCTAGGTCTGTCAGTCTGGTCATGGTACCTGTGATACCAAAACCGTAAAATACCTCATAAATAGCGGTGGCTGTGGCGTAAACGTAAATACCTATGAGAGAAAAGTCATAAGCAAAGTAGGCAGAGCCAACAAGGAAAACGACTGCCCCAAAACCCAGCGAGATAATAGATTGTTTGGAAATTTTCAATTTTTTGTACAGCAGAACTAAAACGAGAGAAAAGAAGGAAAGAGTCAGTTTGAACCAGCCCCAGCTGGTAAGTGAGCCAATAAAATTAAGGGTTAAAACACCAATAAGTGAGTAGTGGATAGAGTCTTTTAGACCTGAAAGAAAGGCAGATTTTAAAAGTATCCCCTTTTCTGGATTACCACCTGGAAACTTGAATATTTCAACTAAGTTAAATTTGCCATCGACTGGAGGAAAACTGGTAAAAATAGAGAATATAAGTAACAGAACATAAACAATCAGAGCAGTGGTGAAGGGGGCGGTGAAGGAACCTTTTATGTCTACTAAAAATGAAAGAAGTGGGGGGAAGATTATTCCGGCAATAATAGTGCCCGTTTTTATTTTTGAATTTATATCTAACCTTAAGTCTGGCAAGATTTTGGCGGCTATTACGTCTACTGGGGCAAAGGCTGTGCCCAAGACTAGTCCTGCCAAAAACCCAAAGATAAGAGGGTCTTGAATGATCGACGTACCAAGGAAAAGCAATAAGGACACAAAAATGGCTTGAGAAATTTTGGTAATAATTTGGGTAAACTTAAGACCAAGTAATTCTGTTAAGACGCTACCCACGAGCACAGCCAAAGGATAGATTAAAAATAAACCAAGGTTAAATTTAAGAATTGAGGAAATATTCTTGGTGTTTTCCCAGATATAGAAGTTAATGAAAATGGTGGTAGAGATACTAGCCAAGTAGTCTAGTATTTGGTGGCTTATCCAGTAGGTTTTAAATTTGTTAGACATTGTTTTGGTATTGTTTAATTTTCAAGGTGTGATAATACACCGCCTGGAGATAACTTAAGAAAAGGCCGTGATAGCCGTCTAAAAATCCTAGTTTGTATATGTAGCGTTTAAAAAAATCTCTAACTGGCCAGTAAAATGGAAAGGTTTTACCTTGGGTGACGGCCACTTCTGAATAGGAATTAATTTTGCCAATAAATTCGTTTACGGTTTCGTAGTTATAGTGAATTAATGGGTTGTTTAAATAACCCGCGGTGCCTTTTTTTAATTTGTATTCCTCGTGAACATTGCCCCGCCAAGCCCCAGCACCTTTTTTGTATAACCAGATATGTAAGTCGTCTTTGGGTCCCCAGTCAGTGTGATTAATTTTTTTACCCCAGATGATATTTTGGCGTGGAATATAATAAGCAGAGAAATCTTCCACCTCGGAGGTGGAAGATTTGATTTCTTGGGCTAGTTTTTTGGTGATTACTACGTCTGCTTCTAGGGATAATATCCAGTCGGATTTGATTTGCTGATCAGCAAAGTTTCTGGTGTCAGAGAATGATTTAAAGGGGTGATTAAAAATCTTGGCACCGTGTTTTTGGGCAATTTCTATGGTTTTGTCTGTTGAACCCGAGTCAATTACCAATATGTCTGCTTTTAGATTTGCAAGAGATTTAAGGGTTCTAGGTAAGTCCCTCTCTTCATTTAGCGTTGGGATGACTACGGTTAAAGACATGAGAACATTTTCTCATATTTTTGGGCAATTGCGTCCCAGGAGAATTTTTGGACTTGAGATAGGGGAGTGTTGCCCCATTTTTTGCCCAAGGCTTTTTTTAAAGCCAGTGAGTACTCGCTTGCGTTGTCTGGGTTTTTTACAAATATTCCGGCCTTACCTATGATTTCCCTACGGGAAGCGTCGTCTGTAGCCACGCAAGCTAGGCCTGAAGCATGTGCCTCTAGATAGACGATGCCAAAGGCCTCTGTGGAGGTCGAACAAAGGGTAAACAGGTCTGCGGAGCGGTAGTAAGCGGGTATTTGTTTAAACGGAACAGTAAGACGCAGATAACGATGTTTACCTAGTAACTTATATCCTAAACTATCGGTTCTTTTATCTAGTGGACCCTTACCAATGAGTAAAAGCGAGCCTTGTTTTAGCCTTGAAATTGCAGCTATCCCCTGCTCTACCCTCTTGTAGGGAACGGTGGCGGCTACCATAAGGATTATAGGTTTTTCTAGTTTAAGTTTTTGCTTCTTACCCAAAGGACTGAATTTTTCCAGATCGACGCCGTTTGGAATCATGGCTATTTTGTGCCTAAACCAAGGTGTGGCTTTGCGAGCCCACTTCTGTTGCCTACCGGTAAGAGCCACGAAAGTGTGGGGGTTGCAAAATAGGTTCCAGCGATCATCCCAGCCTGGGCCGGATTGACCAGTAATAACCATTTTTGACTTGGTAAACCTGGAAAAAACTGAGATTATTAACGCCTGCCAACCACCATTGGTGGGGATAATTACATTGGGTTTAAAATCTTTTATTTGACGAAGATTTTTAAGAGTCCATTTACAGACATTAAGGCTGTCCTTATCTACAAAAAAGCGTTGGAATAAACTGATGGGATCCCTTACAGAAGCTTCTTTTTGTGAACCATTTAGAAGAAGAACCTTGTTGCTTTTACTTAACCTTTGAGCAAGTTCTTGAACAAAGGTTTCTAGTCCCCTGTTGGCTTGGTAGTAATTTAAAAAAGCTATCTTCATAAGTTAATATCCCGAGGTGTTAACGGGCAATAGTAAGCGTTTGGTGTATCTTAACGGAGTTAATAAAATTGATTTTAACCAAAAGGATAAAGGTGCTTTTAGAGTGACGCTTGGGACGATTTTTGGGTGGGACTTAAAAAAAACTTTTGGGATTTGAGTTTTTGATATTTTTTTGCCAAGTTGGTGTTTTAATTTTTGAGCACGTTTTGTTACCTGTCGATCGGCTGATTTTGTTGCAGATCTTTGTAGATGGGTGGCGTGGTGATAATAGACATCTATAAATTTAATTTTTTTTGGATCTCTATCTTGAATTAAAGTACCTTGACCGTCAAAGTAGCCTTGCTGACCATGAGGTTTTTTAACACAAAGACCAGGAGTGTTTTTAAGATTTATAAACCTTAAGGATAAATGGCCCTTGTGACCAGCTATTTGATAGTGACCGGCTGATTCTGGTAGACGATGATAGATGTCCCCTACTAAGTTATGAGTACGAACTACGACGGAGTCGGTTTGGGGATTTTTTCTAATATATTGGGTGGTTTTTTTTATTGATTTTGTTGGCCAGATTTCGTCACCGTCAAGGATCATTAACCAAGTAAATTCTTTTGGAGTTTGGTCTAACATTTGTTGACGAAGCTTGGTGTGCTCTTGAGCAGAAAAGCTTTTCCTGCTGTCATTCCGACCGAGTATTCTCCTCTCTGTCATTCCGACCGAGTATTCTCCTCTCTGTCATTCCGACCGAGTCTTCGAGTGGAGGAATCCCTGTAGCTGGTAGATTTACAGTTGAGAGGGATCCCTCGACTACGCTCGGGATGACAAGGGGATGGCTCGGGATGACAGAGAGGGAGATTTTCTTGGATTTAATCGACTTGATTATTTGAATTGTCTTATCTGTGGAACCAGTATCCCAAACCATGATCTTGTCTACAAAAGGCAAGACGGATTTTATAGCATACCAGATAAAGCGTTCTTCGTTTTTTACCAGACAGTGAACAATGATTTTAATGCGGGTCATGCAACAATCGAGAAACTCTCTAGTGAGCCAATTCTTTTTTCGTGATCTTCTAGTTGAGGTTGGTGCTGATCGTAGACTCTGTAATGTATCATAAGAGATTCCTCGCGCATTTTTCTAATTTCGGTTAATATTTCATCTTTAAAAGAAAGAATGTCGTCCCTGGTGGCATAGTTTGACAATTCTTCCTTAAGATCTTGTTTGGTGGCATAGTTTGACAATTCTTCCTTAAGATCTTGTTTGGTGGCCAGATTTTTAAGTTCTTTTTTAAGATCTGTTTTGGTGACAAAATTTGTTTGAATTAGAGTGGTATAAAACTCTGATATCGCTTCGTGAATTAAGTCTTTTATTTTTTTAAGGTCAATTTTAGTTAAGGACATAGTTACATTCTAAACAATGGTATATACCTTAGTCAATATTCAAGCGAGTAATTTTTTAAGACGGATTCCCCCAAGGGCAAGAACCACTAGGTTTGAAACTCCTATGGAAATGGCTGGGGCCATGGCCCCCAAGGAAGGAATAAGGATGATGTCTAGGGCAACCAAGATGACTACCTGGATGATGGTAATCTTGGCAAAGTAGTCTGGCTGGTTGTAGGTGTAGATAATAGGATTGGATGTAATAATGGAAAACAAGAATGGAATAAGGGCTATGGTAAGTACTTGGAAGACCGGAATAGCTTCTAGATACTTGACCCCAAAAACAAGTAAAACGATTGGTTTAGCAAGGGCAACCATAACAAGCATGGCAAGTGAGATCAGACTGGTTAACAAAAAAAGTTTTTTAAGATAGCCAATGGTTTGAGTTCGCTTGGTAAAGCCAGAAAAGCGTGGAGCGACTACCGAACCCAAAGCAGAAACTACAAGGGCAAAGACTAAGCCTACCCTGCTGGCGGCGGCAAAAATACCGGCCGAAAAACTGGAGTGCATAAGGTTTAGTAAGATGATGTCGACTCTGGAAACGGCAACGCCAAAAGCACGAGACAAGCCTATCCATTTGGCAAACTTGAATATTTTTTTTAAGTAAAGTTTGGGAAGTATTAGAGGAAGGTTATTCAGCTCTAAACGTAGGGCATAAATGGTAGAAATAACAACAGAGATTGAGTTGAATAGTAGGGCTGCGCCTATGGTGAGTTGGTTGTTTGTTAAAAATACAAAAATTAAACCAAGTTTACCCAGCGAATCAACGGCTTGGACGATTGAAGCTTCTAAAAACCTTTTTTCTGCCTTAAGAAGGCCAACGGCATATTGGTTAATTATATAAATGCCGGTGAGTACGCCGGCTAAAATAAGATGAACGGGGATGGAGCCTGGAACGATGGTGTGGTTTATAAAAGCAAGGACGGAAATTAGAATGGAAAAGATTGTGGCTATGATGATCTGGAACCAAAAGCTGGTGGCTACTAAAACTTGGCGTTTGTTGGGAAGTTTGGGTAAGAAATTAACTAGAGCTGAACCAATACCCAAATCCCCTAAAACGGAAACAATACCTACGATAGCGGCTAATGAGGAATAAATACCAAAACTTTCTGGCTCTAGGGCCCTGGCTAGAAGAATGGTAAAAACAACACCAGCAACAGCAACTACTCCGCTACCAGCTAAACTTATGGCTGTGTCTTTAGAGGTCTGGGAAGTTAACAAGGATTTTATTTTGTCCACCCTTTTATTGTAATGGATTTTTGTCATTCTGGCTTGTCCAGAATCGATTCTGGATGCGTTCGAAGACTCACTTACCAGAATGACGAACTGGGAGTTTATTGCTTCAGGAGTTTAAGATCTGACTCCACCATCATCTTTACCAGTTGTTTAAAGGTAGTTTTGGGCTTCCAGCCAAGTTCCTTGGTGATTTTGCTGTGGTCCCCCATTAGTGGCCCTGTTTCTGTTGGCCTAATCCATTTTTGGTTAACTACTACGTGGTCTTTCCAATTTAATCCAACAGCACCGAATGCTTCTTTGGCTAACTGTTTAACCGTGCGTACTTCTCCGGTGGAGACGATGAAGTCGTCTGGTTTGTTGTGTTGTAGGATCATCCACATGGCTTCAACGTAATCACCGGCAAATCCCCAGTCGCGCTTGGAATTTAGATTGCCTAGCTCTAACTTGCCTTTTCTGTTTACCACTGGTTCCCCACCTTGACTAATGGGGATTTTGCGACCCTTTAAGCCAAGTTTAATGGATGCGGCGGCTAAGGAAACTTTTCTGGTGACAAAATCGGGGCTTCTTCTGGGAGATTCGTGGTTAAACATAATGCCAGTAGAGATGAATAAATTAAATGATTTTCTGTAGATTCTAGCGTCAAAGTGAGCTAGGGCCTTGGCGGCGGCGTAAGGGTTATTTGGGTTAAGGGGAGTTTTTTCTGTTTGGGGTACCTCTACAGCTTCACCAAACAACTCACTGGTGCTGGCTTGATAAACTCGTGCTTTGGGACAAACGTTTCTTACGGCCTCGAAAACACGCAGAGCCCCCAAACCGGTTTGATCGGCGGTAGCTAAAGGCTGGTTCCAAGATTCGTGAACGTGGCTTTGAGCCCCCAGATTATATATCTCGTCTGGTTTAATTTTTTTAAGATACATGGAAAGGCAAGCGGGGTCGGCTAAATCACCAAAGACGAACTTGATGTTGTGGCGCAAGTGTCCCACATGACCATAGTCCGGTTTCGATTTACGTCTTAGCAGGCCATATACCTTGTAGCCTTTTTCTAGTAAAAATTCTGCTAAGTAAGACCCATCTTGACCTGTAATTCCGGTAATGAAGGCTTTCTTGGTTTTTTTTCTTGGCATGTTTATTTATTATAACTTATAAATAGTGAAGGCTGTGGAGAGATCAGGGAACAGAATTAGTTCTGGGGGCAAAGAGAAGGCTGGCGTGTATTGTGGATTATTTAAAAGATAAGTTTTGGGGAAAGCAATGTGTGGAACTTGATATTGGGTTAAGAAGCTGTCTAGATCTTGTTTTGATTTGGGCCAAGAAAAGTATAGGTTGTCAAAGGTTTGATAGAAGAGAGAGTTTCCAATAATGATCTCTTTGGTGTTGAAGCCGAAATATTCAGATAGTTTGGTTTGTTGATAGAAACGGAAGTATGAGTTTGGGTACGGTCCTTCCCACAACACAAGTAGGGGTTGGTTGTTATTTTCTACTTGAAAATCAGACAGTTCCCTAAAGCCATATTCATAACTTTGGGCTGAAAGAGTGGGGTAAACGTGGAAGTAGCCAAAGAAAAAACCATAAGCGGAAAAAAGAATTGCTGAAAAAACAACTGTGGAAATTATTGTTTTTGTTTTGGCTTTGAAGAGAGAAATATATTTGGTTATTCCCAGAGCAGAAAAATACGTAAGTAGTGGAAGCAGGGTAACTACCCTTAGAAGATATTTAGCACCGTCGTTAGTAATAGCGGCCGGTATAGGAGAGATAATTATCCAAAGCAGAAGTAACTGTTTATGCTTCTTTTTTGTTTTGTTGAAGAAGATAAAAGCGCCGTAAACCATAAAGGGTAAAAGAACCGGAAAGAAAACCCCGAACTGACCGGTGGAGTGGCGAAGAACGCTGTCCCCTTTTAGAAAAAGGAAGTCTGGTGAGAAAAATGAAAGATAGTTTTCTGTGAATTGACGGACAACGGCGGCGGGGAAGTTGTATAAAAGCTTGTTGGCTACTGTTTCCGTTGGTAGCCCAAAGGAAAAGATACTGGGAGAGGTTTTTTGTGAGTAGCCCCGGTAAAGATTGGTTTCTGCGGTTACGTTAACGTCGTTGGTAATCACTAGGCTGACCCCCCTACTTTGCTTGGTGAAACCGTTATATCTTGTAAAAAAGATGGCAATAATAGTAAAAGCTAACATCATAGTTGTTATTAAGATTGCTTGTTTTTGTTTTTTTGTTTTTGTTTTTCTATAAAGGTGGTGTGCGTAAAAAGGAATGACTAAAGGTGTGATAACAATCATTGATGGATAATAATTGGCAGCAAGGAGAAGTGGAATTAGTGAGACTAAATATTGGGTTATTTTCTTGGCTTTGATAAATAAGGTTAGGTGAACAAGGGTTAGAATAATGATAAGAGGAATGTGGGTATAAGCCCCCCGACTAATCATGAAACTCCAGGGCAAGACAGTGGATAAAGCTGAAGAGACCAAGGCTACTTGAATGTTTTTTCTATTTACAGCCTTGACAAAGAAAAACATGAACAGAGGAATTAGTGATCCATAAAGGGCGGTGGCGAACCTAATTCCCAAAACTGTTGGTCCAAGGGCCCAGGTAAAAGTGAAAAGGAGGTGTAAAAATTTACTAAACAAACCTAAAATTGTGATTTGACCTTGAATTGAAAACAACATTTGCAAGTGGCCAAGATCATCTGAATATAGTGATGGTATATTAATTCCCAAACGGTAGAATCTTAAGAAAAACGAAATAACAAGAATTATTGCCAGTATTAAATGTGGAGAAAATGTTTTTTTGTGTTTAATCATTTAAAAAACTGCTTGGTGCTTATTTTAATTTGTTTTTTGTCTGTTGGCCTTTCTGCTTCTGTATCATCTTCAAAAAATACTTGAATGGTATGGTTATTATAAAAGACTTTGAACATATCTGAAGACGAGATTGTGTGGGAAATTTGTTTAGAAGAACCCCAGGTGGCCCCGTAGTCTTGAGTATCGTTAATAAATTCAAAGTATGAGTCTTCTGGATAAGTTGGGTAATTGTTTTTGAGAAATTCACTAATTTGGGTGGATATTTTAGAGCGCCCAACTGAATAATGCCTGGTGTAGGTTAGGTAGTTTGTAAGCAGATTAAAGATGATAAATAATACAAGAAAAGTTTTCAGGTCTTTTTTATGAGCCACCAATAGAAGTGAGACAAACATGCTAAAGCCAACCAGGGGTAGACCAAGCTCTAAAGTGAATTTGTGCCAAGGAAGAAGTAGCAACGGAGAGATTGATACTAGAAACAATAGAGCAGAGAAAAGATGTTTTTTGTTTAGACTTCTTAATGTTTTAGCAAAAATGTAACCTGTATAAGAAACAAGAGTAACGGTTCCGGTTAGCATGATATATGACCAAGTTGGGTAGTCGGTAAACAGCCTGGGGATGGGCTTTAAGCCGCTTGAGATGTAGTCGACCAATAGTTCAGGAGTGCCAAAAGACCAAGTAACGTACCAAAACAAAGTATTTAAAATACTTTTGGGGGAGAAGCTAAATATGTAACTATCCCCTACTGGCAACTTGAAGATGAAAAACCTAAAGCAAAGATAGACGGCAGAGATGATCCAAAACCAAAGGTGTTTTTTGATATTTATTTTCTTGTTAAACAATATTGAGTATGCCAGTAGAATAGCTGGTAAGACAATGGCTGTTTCCTTACTCATTAAAGCAAGAATAAAAAATATCAACGATCGTTGATATTTTTTGGTAGCAAAATAGATGAGAGATGAGAGGATAAAAATTACCATAAGTATTTCTTGAAAGGCAGAAAGAAAATACAAGCGGGTAAAGTTGGTGGCAGATACGGCGTAAATAATTAAACTAACATTAGCAACAAGCTTGTTTTTAAATAGAATTAAGCAAAGAGAGTGCAAAAGATAAAGGCTGTAAAAGAAACCAGCCATTACAAAAATGTGGTAAAAAAAGCTATTTAAACCAAAAATGGTTTGAAAGATAAAGAAAAATACTTGGGTAGACAAGGGTCTGTAAAAACTTGCGGTTTGAGCATTATTGCTAAAGGAAAAAAAGTTGAAGAACTCAGAGAATGAGCTTATTTGGGATAGCCTAAGATGAGACCAGTCGTCACCTGAAAAGAAGGTAAATAGAGAGGGAAGAAAAACCAAGAAAACTAGAGCTAGGATAAACTTATTTTCTTTTATAAACTGACTCATTTGGTTATTTTATATAGTTTATGGTTATCTGTAGGACTATCAAGTAGTTCAACCTTGTATGGTAGGTATGTTCTTAATTCCCAAACGGCTGGATTTATAACATCATATTCTTTTGGAGCCAGCACATATAGGGCGTCGATATTATTATAGTTGGTTACGACCTGAGGTTTAAGATTGTGCTTAAAGGTAAGCATGTATCTTAGGGGGTGGGCTCTGGTGTCGAAATCAAGTAACATGGCTATGTTAAATTTTTCTGGAGGATTGTCTTTTGATATTGTTTCGGCTATGCCTTCTAGATTATTTAGAGTAATGTCTTGAGGAGTAATTTTGCCGGTGGTTAATTTTGAAAACGGAGAAACAACTTGGAAAAATATGTAACAGACCAAAAGTAAAACAGTTACCGGTTTGTTGATCTTATATACAAGGGAAAGTATTAGCCCCCCTACAATTGCTGCCAAGGGCCAGAGATTTAGAAACTGATAGTAAGTATAGAAACCACCAGCGCTCCCTCTTTGTAGATCAAGAAAATATTGATACAGGGTACTTAGGTGAAAAAAGTTATGTCTTAGATCAAAAATTATCATGGGGAAGATGCCAATTGCAGATCCCAGCAGAAATAATAGTCCGCTTAATAATTTCTTTTTTGAGAAAAGTATGACTAGTAAAAAGGTAGCCAAGGCAGAAAAAGCAAAGACGTACTGGAGACCAAAACCTATTCCAGACAGTAGCCCTAAAATAAATAAGAAAGATAATTTGTTTTTTTCTTTGAACAACTTCCAGAGATAATAAATTGATAACAAACCAACCAAGGGAAGAAGGTTAAGGGACCAAATAAATAAAGAGTGGTGAATCATTTTTGAGTTAAGTAAAAACAAACAACTAGAAAACCAAGCAGGAATTATGCCTATTTCTTTTTTAACTAACATGTAAATTAAAAACCCGGTGGCAATGTTTAAAAGAGTAAAGGAAATGGTGATTAGAAAGGGGCTGTAGTTAAATATTATTTCTAAAGGAACAAGGGCGTAGTTAAAAACAGCACTGTGAAATAGATAGTGTGAGTGTGAGGTCATTCTTTGAATGTATGGCTCGCCTAAAAAAGTAAACTTTTCTTTTATGTACTCACCCGTGGTGATAAGAGACATGGACTGTTCGGGACCAAAGACTAGACGATTAGAATAATCGTAGAAGCGGACAAAAAATGCCATTACCAACATGATTACTACTGCAATTCTGTTCATTTTATATACTCTAGTAGAGAGTATATCTTAAAGTTTTTAAGTTTTTTGGCTCCAGGAAGAAAGGTAAGAGTTCACACTTCCTGAATGGGTTTAGATAGCGTAATTTGGATTAGTGAGAAGTTCTCTGCATTCTTTTAGAGGGTTTAGGTCTTTGGTGTCCCAGGTTCCAAACAAAGATGAAAGAATCTCTTTTGTTTTCGAGCC
>JAHJQJ010000009.1 GCA_018819325.1 Patescibacteria group bacterium | reverse complement strand
GCAAACCGTTTGTAGATAAATTAAGGTGGGAAAGGGTGGCGGAGATGACGGTTGGTTTTTCTGGAGCGGATTTGGAAAATATGCTTAATGAGGCGGCTATTTTGACGGCGAGGAGGGCAAGAAAAAAAATTGGACTTGAAGATATTAGAGAAGCGGCGACTAAGGTGAAACTTGGTCCGGAGAAAAAACGTTTACAAAGTAAAAGAGAAAGGGAGATGACGGCTTATCATGAAGCGGGGCACGCGGTTGTGGGTCATATGTTGCCAGGAGCTGATCCGATTCATACAGTTAGTATTGTGTCGAGAGAGCTATCTTTGGGGCATACCGAAAGCAGACCAAACAGAGATAGGTATCAGTATACTTTGTCTGAGTTGAAGGATAGGTTGGCGGTGATGATGGGAGGAAGGGCGGCTGAGAAGGTTGTTTATAATGAATTATCTGGAGGGGCGGCAAGTGATATTGATGGAGCTACAAAGTTAGCCAGGAAGATGGTGGTTGATTTGGGAATGAGTAAGTTGGGGCCTGTGGCTTTAGGGTCTGGTTGGGAACCAATGGGTGATATGGGGCGAGGGTTTATGAGACAGGTGGAGGTGTCTGATAGGATGCAATCTAAAATAGATGATGAGATTAAGCTTTTTATAGATGAGGCATATAATTTAGCTGAGGTAGTTTTAAAGAAAAATAAAGTAAGGATGAAGAGGTTGGTTACAAGGTTGTTGAAGGTAGAAACGATTGAGACGGATGAGTTTTTGAAAATAATGGATATAAAGAAAGCAATTTATGATGAAAAAATTGGTATTGATTGACGGCAATTCATTGTTGCACAGAGCGTATCACGGGTATCCTGGCTTAAGGACTAAAAGTGGAGAGTTGGTGAATGCGGTGTTTGGTTTCTCGGCAATGTTACTTAGGGTTTTAGAACAGCTTCAACCAACTCATGTAGCGGTGGCTTGGGATGTTAAAGGGAAGACCTTTAGACACAAGATGTATGAAGAGTATAAGGCTGGGAGGGCGAAGACGGATCAGGAGTTAATTGATCAGATTGATAGAACCAAAGAGGTGGTGATGAGTTTAAATATTCCGCAGTTTGGTATAGAGGGGTATGAAGCAGATGATATTATTGGGACTTTGGCACAACAAGCTATTGGAGACGAAAGTGAAGTAGTAATCGCAACTGGAGATAGAGATGCTCTGCAATTGGTAAGGGGTGAGAATGTAAAGGTATATATGCCAGTAAGAAGCAAAAGAGCTGGAAATGGGTCGGCTATGTTTGATGAAAAGGCGGTTAAGGTTAAGTATGGGCTGTTGCCAAAACAGCTAATTGATTTGAAGGGGTTAATGGGAGATTCGTCGGATAACATTAAGGGTGTAAAAGGAGTTGGGTTGGTAACAGGAACAAAGTTGTTGCAAGAAGCTGGCGATTTAGATGGGGTGTATAAGAATCTTGAAAAATTACAAGTGAGTGAGAGAGTAAAAAGCTTGTTAAGGAAAGAAAAGGAAGAGGCTTTTAGAAGTAGGGAGTTGGGAACTATAGAGTGCGGTATGCCGATTGATTTAGAGTGGGATAGGTGTGAACTAGTTAATTATGATAGAGAGAGGGTTGAGAAATTATTTGAAAAGTTAGAGTTTAGGAGTTTAGTTGCCAAATTACCCAAAGATAAATGGGAACAAGAGGTAGAGGAGGTATTTGTATGAAGATAGCTTTGGTGCATGATTATATAAAGGAGTTTGGAGGAGCGGAAAGAGTGTTGCGGGCACTTTCGGATATGTACCCTAAGGCACCAATTTACACTGCCTTTAGGGTTAAGGGTTCGGAGTGTGATAAGGTATTTAAAGATAGGGAAATAGTGACAAGTTTTTTAGCCCCGCTTTTAAAAATCTGGAAGTTATATAGTCCGTTGCGGTTTTTAGCTCCGTTGGTGTGGAGAAGTATGGATCTGTCTGAGTTTGATTTAGTGATTACTAGTGCTAGTTGGTATATTACCCGGGGATTTAAAGTAGGTAAAAATACCAAGGTGGTTTGTTATTGTCATACACCGCCGAGATATTTATACGGGTATGATACGAGTATAAATTTGCAAAAATACTGGCTGGTGAGGATTTACGCTGGGGTGGTTAATCATTTCTTGCGGCTTTATGATTTGTGGTCTGCTGACACGGTTGATAAGTGGATTGTGAACTCTTTAAATATTCAAAGAAGGGTAAAAAAGTTTTATAGAAAAAATTCTGTTGTAATTTATCCACCGATAGACGTGGAGAGATTTATTGAAGAAAGCCGAAAGACAAAAAAGGGAGATTATTTTTTGATTGTGTCTAGATTGGTGGGGAGCAAGGGATTGGAAGAGGCAGTAAGGGCGGCAAAAATAGGTGGTTTTAGATTGAGAATATCTGGTAGTAATGCTGGTTTGTCTGAGATGGCCAAAAAACTTGAGAAGATGGGAGGGAAGAAAATTGAGTTAATGGGTAGAGTTGATGATAAAAAATTGCCCGGGCTTTTTGCTGGCGCGATTGGGTTTATTGCTTTGGCACGCGATGAGGATTTTGGGATAACTCCGGTGGAATCAATGGCCTGTGGAACGCCGGTGATAGCCTTTAATGGGGGTGGATTTAAGGAGTCGGTGGTTGATGGGGTAACTGGTGTGTTGATAAATGATACGGATGAGAAAACAATTGGTAAGGCGGTGAAGAAAATATTGAATACGAAATGGGATAAAAAAGCGTTGTGGAAACAGGCTAGAAAGTTTTCTAGAGAAAGGTTTGAGGAAGAAATAAGGAAAGTGATAGGAGAATAATGCCGGAGTTACCAGAAGTAGAAACGATAGTTAAGCAGTTGGACAAGGTATTACAAGGAAAGGTTATAAAAAATGTTGAGGTGTTGAGAGAGAAGTCCTTTAAGGGGGAAATCAAGGATTTGGTAGAAAGAAAGATTAAGAAGGTGGGGAGGAAGTCAAAGATGGTGGTGATGGAGTTTGTGGAACTTAAGAAGGTGGTCTTGATTCATCTTAAGATGACGGGGCAGTTAATTTATATAGATTCCCGCCTGCGCGGGAATGACGGAAGGAGGATAGTGGGGGGGCACCCGACGACGGATTGGGTGGGTGAGTTACCCGGTAAACATACTAGAGTGATAATTAATTTTAAGAATGGTTCGAGATTATTTTTTAATGATATGCGAGCATTTGGATGGATGAAGATTGGAGATGTTCCAAGGTTGCCGCCAGACGTAGTAGATAAAGAATTCACTCTTCAATTATTTAAAGAGCTAGTTTCTGGTTCTAAACGAGCAATAAAGTTGGTGCTAATGGATCAGAAAAAAATTGGTGGGATAGGAAATATTTATGCTAATGATGGATTATTTCTGGCTAAGATTGACCCCAAGAAGATGGCTAGTAGTTTAGATAATAATGAGATTGAGCGGTTGCACAAAGCCATAAAAAAGGTAATAAACAAGGGAATATTGTTGGCAGGGAAGTATCAAAATTATTTCTTGGTTTATGGTAGGGAAGGAGAAAAGTGTAAACGGTGTGGTGAGGAAATAAAAAAATTTAAACTGGGGGGAAGAGGGACGTATTGGTGTCTAAAATGTCAGAAGTGATAAAATCTGGATAAATGAATTTGAAGCAATTGAAGCTGATTGATTTTAGAAATTATAAAAATAAGGAATTTGATTTTTCTAAAGGGATCAATGTGGTCTGGGGAGGGAATGCTACGGGTAAGACTAATTTGTTAGAAGCTATCTATTTGTTGGGTTTGGGAGAGAGTTTTAGAGCTAGAAAAATTGATGAGATGGTGAGGTTTGGAAATGAATGGGGAAGGGTGAGTGGATTGGTTGAGGATGGAAATGGAGAGAAAAAGTTGGAGGTAATGGTAACCAATGGTGAAGTGAGCGGAAAAAGAGTGGCCAAAAGAAAGTATGTGGTGGACGAAGCTTCGAAGAGGAGAAAAGATTATATGGGGAATTTGCCAGTGGTATTGTTTAGGCCGGAGGACTTGGATATTTTATCTAGTTCACCAGATAAGCGGAGAAACTTTTTAGATCAAGTTCTTTTTCAGGTAGATGTGGAGTACGTAAGTAGTTTTGGAGTTTATAATCAGGCCTTAAAGAGGAGAAATAGAATTTTAGATGCGGTAAGGGAGGGGGTGGCTACAAAACACTCGTTGACGTTTTGGAATGGATTGTTGATAAAACATGGTCAGGTGTTAACGGAAAAGAGAAGTGAGTTGGTTGGGTTTATTAACCATTTGTGGGGCAGAAGTGATTTGTTTATTAACTTAAGTATTGAGTATGATAAAAGTGTGATTAGCGAAAGACGGTTGGAGCAGTATAAAAATGAGGAGTTGGCGGTTGGATATACCTTGGTGGGTCCCCATAAGGATGATTTAACGGTAGAGATGATGATGAAACAGAATGGGAAAGATGAAAAGAAAAGAGATCTTGGTAGATATGGGTCTAGGGGGGAGCAGAGAATGGCCATTTTGGCTCTGAAGATGGGTGAGATATACTATTTAGAAGAACAGTTGTCTGAAAAGCCAATCTTATTGCTTGATGATATTTTTTCTGAACTTGATGAGGGGCATGAAGCAGAAGTGTTAAGGGTAATGGAAGGCAGGCAGGTAGTGGTGACTACTGCAGATGAAAAAAATTTAGAGTTGTTTGGCAAGGTGAAGAAAATAAAGTTGGGGTAGTTGTGGATTAACGCAAAAATTGCGATAATAATTGTATAGATGAGATATAAGTTTACTATAACAAATAAGATTTTGGTGGCTGTAAGTGAGATTGAGGTGGCCAGAGAGATAATTGACGGAGCTGTGTTGGTGCCAGAATGGGAAATTAAGTTCAGAGAGGATGCTTTGATAAGAATGGTGCATTTTGGAACACACGTTGAGGGGAATGATTTAAGTAGAGATGAGGCGCAGAAAATTGTAAGAGACGATCCAGCAAGAGATGAAAAAGCAGAAGATGTGGCTAAGAGGATAGGGGTGGTGGCCAGAGAAAGAGACGTACAGGAGGTAATTAATTATAGAAATGTGGTAAGGTTTGTGGATCAACTGGTAAGGTTGGGAGATAAACGAAGAGGTTTTCAGCATGGGGAGAGGGAGTTGGCACAGTTGCACAGTTTGGCGATGGAGAAAATACTGCCTTCTAATGAGTTGGGTGTATATAGAAGAATGCCGGTGTCTATTAGGGGTCCCAAGCGTGGGGAGATAGTGGGATGGCCACCTTTACCGATAGAGGTTCCTTATCAAATGGAGGATTTTTGGACATGGCTTAAGGCGGTGGAGAAAAATGAGGTGCATCCAGTGCTTTTGTCCGGTATTGTGCATTTTGAGTTGGTAAGGATTCATCCATTTATAGAAGGAAATGGCAGGGTGGCTAGAGCTTTTTCTGCCTTGATTCTTTCTTCTTTTGGGTATGATGTAAAAAGGTTTTTTAGTGTGGAAAAAATTGCTAGTGTGGAAAAGTCTGGTGGGGAACTGACAGAATGGTTGGAATACTACACAGAGGCATTGGCAAGCGAGATGAGTATGGTAAAAGAAAGAGTAAAAAGATTGTCTATGGATGCCAGATACAAGAGTACTGGTGGTAAGCAGATTGCTTTATCTGAGAGGCAGATAGCCTTGATGGAAGTGCTTCAGGTAAGGGAAAAAGTTACTATGAAGGAGGCCAGAGAAATACTGCCAATGGTTAGTGATGATACAATCTTGAGAGACTTGAATGGGTTGGTGAAGAAAAAATTAGTAAAAAAACAAGGTAAAACAAAAGGAGTTAAATACGTATTAAAAAAATGAAGTTTAAAGAGTTTTCAGCAATTTTAGAGAAGTTAGAGGGAACGGCTGGTAGGTTGGAAATGACGGATGTTTTGGTGGAGCTATTAAAGAAGTTGAATGAAAAAGAGGTGGATGTGGGGGTTTATTTAATGATGGGGGGATTGGCACCAAGGTACTTGAAAATACAGTTTAACATGGCGGATAAGATGGTTGTGAGGGCTGTGGCGAAGGCAACAGGAAAGGAAGCTGATGAGGTGATGGAGAGTTATAAAACAAAGGGAGATTTAGGAGAAGTGATTAAGGTGATCCTGAATCAAGTTCAGGATGATGGGGGTGAGAATTTGACGATTTTGGAGGTGCACAAGAAACTGAAGGAGATTGCAGAAGATGGTGGGGAAGGAAGTCAAGATAGAAAGGTGGTGGCTTTGGCGGAGCTTTTGGGCAGGGTTGATTCGGTTGGAGCAAAGTTTGCGGTTAGAATTGTTTTGGATAAATTAAGGTTGGGTTTCTCAACCAAGACGGTGCTTGATGCCTTGAGTGTTATGGAAGTGGGGGATAAAAGTTTAAGAAAAAGGTTGGACAGTTTGGATCAGATCCATCCAGATTTAGGATTATTGGTAAAGAAGATAAAGGAGGGCGGAGTGGAAAAGGCAGAGAGAGAGATTGAGGTGGAGGTGGGGGTGCCGGTGGAGTCGGCTTTGTGTCAACGGTTGAATTCGGCTAAGGAAATAATTGAAAAGATGGGGCGGGTGGGAGTTGAAAAGAAATTTGACGGTTCGAGGACGCAAATACATTTTACAAATGGTATTTTAAGGGCTTTTACCAGGAACTTAGAGGAGTCTAGTCATCAGTTCCCGGAGCTTAAAGATATGCATAAATGGGTAAAGGCTAAGAGTTTAATTTTAGATGCAGAGGCGGTAGGGGTTGATCCTAAAACGGGCAAGATGTTGCCGTTTCAAGAAACGATTACTAGAAAAAGAAAACACGGAATAGAGGATGCGGCGAGCAAGGTTCCACTAAAGTTTTTTGTGTTTGATATTTTGTATAAAAATGGAAAGTCTTTGCTTGATAAGACTTATGAAGAGCGAAGAAAGATATTGACTACGACGGTACGAAAAAATAATGTGTTGGTGGTAGATGAGGTGGTGGTGACCGAAAAAACCGGTGAGGTTCATAAATTACACGAAGATTTTTTGAAGGAAGGATTGGAGGGGGCGGTGGTAAAGAAAATGGATGGAAGATATTTGCCTGGTAGGCAAGGGTGGGGATGGGTGAAGATTAAAGAGAGCGAGGGGGAAACGGGGAAACTAACGGACACGTTGGACCTGGTGGTAATGGGCTTTAATAGAGGAAAGGGAAAGAGGGCTAGTTTTGGGGTGGGAGCATTTTTGGGTGGGGTAAGAAAAGGAGAGAAAATTCTTACTTTAGCTAAGGTGGGGACTGGTTTGACCGATGAACAGTTTGGGGAGTTGAAAAAGAGATTGGATAAGCTTGTTGTTGTGGAGAAACCTAAGGTGTATGAAGTTCTAAAAATTTTAGAGCCAGACGTGTGGGTAGAACCTGGTTTGGTGGTGGAAGTGGCGGCAGATGAGATCACCAAGTCTCCGAGTCATACTGCGGGGGTGGCCTTGAGATTCCCAAGACTTGTTAGGTTTAGAGATGATAAAAGGGTGGATCAGGCAACAAGTGCGGAAGAGTTACATGGAATAAAGGTGGCTTAAATTGTGATATGATTTAAAGTTATGGAAGTTGTGAAGTTTTTTGTTGATTTTATATTGCATTTGGATGTACACTTGGCGGAGATTATTTCTACTTATGGAGCGCTGACTTACGGAATTTTGTTTTTAATTATTTTTGCTGAGACTGGCTTTGTGGTAACGCCGTTTTTACCTGGGGATTCTTTATTGTTTGCTGCTGGGGCGTTTGCAGCCTTAGGGGATTTGAATATTTGGTTAATGATTACTTTACTGATTGTAGCGGCGATTTTGGGAGACACGGTTAATTACTGGATAGGGCATTATTTTGGACAGAAAATAGTGGATAACCCGAAGATTAAGTTTGTTAATCAAGATCATATTGATAAAACACAAGCGTTTTATAAAAAACATGGGGGAAAGACGATAATTTTGGCCAGATTTGTGCCAATAGTGAGAACTTTTGCCCCGTTTGTGGCGGGGGTGGGTAAGATGAGTTACCCACACTTTATTTTGTATAACGTTGTGGGGGGGGTAGCCTGGGTAATGCTTTTTGGTTGGGCTGGATTTTTCTTTGGAAACATGCCGGCGGTAAAACACAACTTTACCCTGGTGATTTTTGTTATTATTGGTATCTCGGTTTTGCCCATGGTGATTGAAGCGATCAAAGCAAAAAAGAAATAAAAAACACACTTCCGAAGTGTGTTTTTACTCTAGGGTGAGGTGTTGAATTTGTTTTAGGTGACGTTGGTGGTCGGCGTTGTCTAGAATAAACTGGCGGTGTCGTTGGTTGGTTTGAAAGTGAGAGTTGAGTAGAGTTTTGTCTAAGATGGGGTAGTGGTTGGCGGTTGTGGTTGGTTTTTGGTTGGTGTACAAATGGGCAGAAGACCAAGGATAAGTGAAAATTCCACTTTTATTTTTTATCAATTTTGAGCTGTATGGATTTAGATGAATGTAACGGGAAACGTGTAAAAATTGGTTTTCATTTTCTATCCTAACGGCTTTGAATTGGGTGGAGAAGAGTGGGCCGGTTCGATTATGTCTTAGATTGAAGTAGCGGGTGTAGCTATTTTGAAATTCTTTGAGGTGGGAAGAAATTCCGTTTTCAGTTTCTTGTCTTAATAATAGGTGAAAATGATTTGGCATAAGACAATAAACAAAAATATTTGTTTTTAGGTTATTTTTAAGATCAAAGATGACTTGTTCTTGATTCGACTCCTTGAGCCTTAGAAAACTAGAGAGCCTGTATGTTTGTTGGTTGGTTTGATAAAGTAAGATGCTTTTCAGAGCATGACGATATTCCTTTGGGGAGATGAAGGTGCTACGGTGATCGATTCCCCTATTAAAAACGTGATAAATTTCTTGATTTACTAGAGGTGTTATTCTTCTAGGCATTTACTAAATATAACATAAAAAACACACTTCCGAAGTGCGATTTTTTAGTGGGAGGGTGTTTGAATCTGGTAGGATTAAGTATGGATTT
>JAHJQJ010000008.1 GCA_018819325.1 Patescibacteria group bacterium | reverse complement strand
GTTGATCTTTGTTTTCAAAGAATCAATCCAGAGATCTCTGGGAATAGAGATAATGGTTGTCTGTTTGGTAGAGTGTTGGTAAGAAGCCAAAATTATGGTGTCTGCCAAATCGGACACGTCTGTTTCATTTTCCCCCTTTATACCTAGTAAAAGAAAGTTAGTTCGTCCGTTAGAGTTGTTTAAATGATCTACCGGGTCTTGAAAAAGAGCAATAACGTGCTGGGGTACAATATTTAGTTTTTTAAAGAATAGATTTATTTTTACCAAGCTTAATGCCAGTAGGCCAACAAGAAAGATTAAGCCTATTATTTTTAAATGAGATTGGAAAAAATGAATAATGGCAATTTTAACTCTGCCAAAACGGACTCGTTTAAGTTTCATGAAAGAAGCTTAATTAATTGACAAAAGACAGATGGCTTAAGACTATTGGTACCCACCAAGACTCCGCTAATACTAGGCTGGTTAATAAAGTCTTGTACGTTTTGGGGCGAAACGGAACCGCCATAAAGAATGGGGCTTTTGCTGTTGGTAAGTAAAGTAATTTTAGAAACGACCCTACTTACATCTTCTGCTGATTCTGGTTGACCACTACCAATGGCAGATATCGGCTCGTAGGCAAAAATACAATGACTAAGAGTAATGTTTTGCCTAAAGAGCTCCTTTATTTGTTCGTCCATGTAGGGCGTGTCTAAGCAGATAATAGGAGTAATATTGTAGTTAAGAAGGCTTAAAACTTGTTGGGCTACGTCACCGCTTGTTTCGCCATTTGATCTTCTTTCAGAGTGACCCACAAGGCAGTAGGTAACCAGTTCAGAAAGCATGCTGGCGGTAATGTCGCCTGTATGTTTGCCAGCAGAATAGGAGCTAACTGTTTGAGCCCCAACAAAAAGAGGAGTTTTAGAAAAATTAAGATGGCGGTTGAACTCTGGCAAATCGGTGAAAGGAAGACAGATAATAACCTTAAGGTTAGGGGAGATAACAGGAGCAAGTTTACCAAGTTCCTTTAACCAAATTAGTGACTGGGTGTTGTTAGAGTAGCTTTTCCAATTGGCGATTAGATAAGTCATGACAATGATTATAGCAACACTCCATCCTCTCACTCTCCAGCCATCTTAACAAAGGTCTCACCTTTGTTAAACCTCCGTCATCCCGCACCCCCCCCGTCATTCTGGTAAGTGAGTCTTCGAACGCATCCAGAATCAGATTCTGGAGTCCTCATCAGAATTCGTCCCCAGAATGACATAGGGAAGTAGGGTATAGTATGAAGAGTGAAACCTGCCTGGAAAAATGAACTAAACAGAGAGCAATTGCTAGCCGTGACCCATGAAGGAAATCCCTTGTTGGTCTTGGCTGGGGCTGGCTCGGGTAAAACAAGGGTGCTAACGTATAGAGCCTTTTGGCTAATTAAAAACAAGGGTATTGACCCTAAAAAAATAGTTTTGCTTACCTTTACCAACAAGGCCGCTCAAGAAATGTCTGGTAGGGTAAGAGAGTTGTTAACGCAAAAACCCCCCGGGGTTGACAGCAAGCTGGGGTTTGCGGGGACGTTTCATGGTTTTTGCGTTCGCTTACTTAGGATATATGGTCAGGCGGTTGGGGTAAAAAAAGGCTTTGTAATTTACGACACGGCTGACCAAAGGCAGGTAATGAAAAAGGCTCTAACAAATTTAGACCAGGAAAACACACCCAAAAAAGTCAGAATGTATTTGGCGATAATTTCTAAATATAAAAATAACTTAGTTAGCATAAAAGATACAAAAGGTTTAACAGCAATCTGGCAGGAATATCAGAGACTTTTAAATAAGTTTAACGCGCTAGATTTTGACGATTTACTAACAAAATGTGTAGATTTATTAAAAGTAACAGAGGTGAGACATAAGGTTCACCAAAGGTTTGATTGGATATTAGTAGATGAGTATCAAGATACAAATAAGGCTCAGTTTGAGCTAACCAGGTTGCTGGTAAATAACCCCAGTAGATTAATGGTGGTGGGTGACGCGTCACAGGCAATTTATTCGTTTAGGGGGGCAGATTTTAGAAATCTGGAATTGTTAAATAGATATTTCAGTAATTTAAAGGTGGTGGAATTGACCGAAAACTACAGGAGCACTCAGAATATTTTAGATGCGGCCCACGAGGTGATTAGTAACAATACTGGTCATCCGGCATTAAAACTTGTGACCCGTGAGAACGAAGGGGACAAAATAATAATCTTTGAAGGGTTAGACGGCCGAGCAGAAGCCAAATTTGTAGTAGATAACTGTACAACAGCCATAGAAAAAGAAAAAAGCGTGGCGGTTTTATACAGAACCAACGCGCAGTCTAGAATTTTGGAAGAAGAACTAATCAGGGTTGGTATTACCTACCGTTTGGTTGGCGGAGTCAGGTTTTATGAAAGAGCCGAAATAAAAGACCTGTTGGCCTACTTAAAGGTGATAGCAAATAAAAACGATGCAGTCGCCTGGGATCGAATTGAAAAATTGGGAAAACGCAGAAGATCCAATTTTGAAACTTGGTTTAATACAGAATTTAATAATAAATTAACTACGGTTGAACTGATTAAAAAAATATTAGAAATTACAAAATATCTGGAAAAATTTGATAAGAAAAATGAAGAAGATTTAGGCAGACTAGAAAATATTGATGAGCTAATAGCGGTAGCTAGTGAGTTTCCTAAAGTCGAGCCGTTTTTAGAAAGCGTGGCCTTAATTCAAGCAGAGGATTTGGCCGACCAACTTCAACCCAAAAAGACGCAAGTCACCTTAATGACCATACATTCTGCTAAGGGTCTAGAGTTCGATAATGTTTTTGTAGTGGGGTTAGAAGAGGGATTGTTACCCCACTCTAGAAGTTTGCTAGAAAAAAATGATTTAGAGGAAGAAAGAAGGCTTTTATATGTAGCCATTACCAGGGCAAGACAGAGGTTGTTTTTAAGTTTTGCTGGTTTAAGGTTTTTATATGGTGGAAGAAATAATCAAACCCCGTCCAGATTTTTAAGTGAGATTTCGGGGCGGTTGATAATGACAGAGAGAAAAGTTATCCCAGATTGGCAGATGGAGAAAGAAACTGCAGATGACTTTAGCGAAATAGATAGCTGGTAAACTAAAGAAATGAAAAAATCCATTCACCCCACCCTTGTCATTTTTCGACCAAGTCTTCCACCTCTGTCATTTCTGAGCAAGCCTGCCCCCTTGTCATCCCGACCGAGTCTTCGAGTGGAGGGATCCCTTTGGCTGATAGTCTTACAACGAACCAGTTACTTCTATTATTGAAGGCCTTACAGTTGAAAGGGATCCCTCGACTCCGTTCCACTTCGCTCGGGATGACAAACCGAAAGAGTTGACACGATACCACAAACCATCAATCAAGCAAAAAAACACATAGCGGAAAAAATATCATTGTGGTAGATGACGGTTCACGTATCCCAGAAAGCTTGCCCAAAGACTCTAAGGCAACCATAATAAGACACCAACTCGATATGGTGGAAGCTTTCTTGACTTTAATATTTTTCTTTGGTAACATAATAACAGTATAGAGCAAGAGAGTTTTTACTCTCCATGACGCTAACGTACAAAAACTCAAGCGTGAGGTGCCTTATACAATTAATAACCCCTTGGGGTTATTTTTTTCTTCGCCTAAACTTCTTTTTATCCATCACTGATAAAAATACCTTTCTCCCTCGTTTATCTTCTTCGTAAACCACCCTTACTTTGCGAGGTGCAATTCTGCCACTTTCATTAACTGGCACAACAGCCTCCAGTACATAAAAAATTCTACTTTTTCTTTTAACAATGTTTTGAATCGTTGTTGATTTTTTAGTAATCATCTTGGCGTGGGGTAGCAATCTTAATCTTCTATAGACATCTTTATAATTTCGTTTTTTATTACCAGTTGCTCCAGTAATATGACGCCAACCCTTTAGCGAAAACCTTACATTTTGTTTGAACGCTGGACAGTATATTTTTTGTTTTCGCCACCTGCCGTACAAACGAAATGCATCTTTTTTAACTTTCCTCATGGGTTAATTGTACCCCTAATAAAAAACATAGTTGGTACTATAATAGTTACAACTATTATATGATTTACAAAACATCCTATTAATCCAAGAAGATAAAATACTATAATACCCATATGGTAGAAGCTTTCTTAGGTATCCAAATCATCACTTTATTAGTTAACAATAAATGGTTAAAAAATTTTCAATAATTCTTGTTATATTAACGTTACTTTTTTCCTCCCTTATTAGGACAATTGAAGTTTCCAATAACAACTTTGCCTTCACCTCTGATCAGGCCAGAGACATGCTAGACATAAGGCACATGGTGGTTTCCAAAATACCAAAAATAGTTGGGCCAACCACCAGCATAAACGGTGTATTCCTGGGTCCGTTTTGGTATTACTTTAATCTGCCCGCCTTTATTATTGGTCACGGCAACCCAGCCACACTAGTCTACTGGAACATTTTTTGCTATCAACTAACTGGTTTTCTAATTTGGCTTTATTTCAAAAAGAAAAACCAAACATTGGCAGTAGTAACCAGTATTCTTTTTCTATTAATGCCAACCGGATTTAGTGTAACCAGGTATGTGTGGAACGCCAATCCAATGCCCATGTTTACTGCTCTTTTTTTACTTCTTGTTTTTGATATTATTTACAAACCTTCAAAAATTAAAAAAATATCTCTTGGAATTATATCGGGGCTTTTTTTGCAGGTGGAAGCCGCTTTTGCCATTATCTTTTTACCTTTTTCTTTAATTTTATTATCAAAACAAAAACATAAGCTCAACAATATTAAGCATTTTCTCTTTGGTTTTTTACCCACCTTAATCCCTCAAGTAATTTTTGAACTAAGGCACAACTTCATCATGACAAAAACTTTTTTTAATGAGTTCACCGGTAGCTCAGACATGTTGGGCAACAACCTAAGTTTAATTACAAAAATTACCGATAGATTTTTAAACTTCAAAAACCAACTCTCAGGAACTTTATATCTAGGGACTAACTTGGTTTTATTATTATTTGTATTAGCTATATTATTTTTTATATACCAAAGTAAAACCAACTTAAAAAATACCAACAAACAAGCAAATCAACTATTCTTGATATCATTTTATTTTTTAATAACATCCGCTCTTTTTTATCTAATTTTCCCAAACAAACTTAAACACTGGTATCTATTTGGGCTTTCAACTCCTTTTGTATTTATCTTTGCCAGTCTTTTTGCCCAAATTTCTAAATTAAAAAATAAACTACCTGCCATTTTATTAATAGTATTATTCTCAATTAGTTTGGTTAACTTAATCCAACAACATACTCAAATTATTAAAAACGAAGTTTTTGTAAAATCTACCAATCCAAGCAATTTTGCCAATAGGTTAGAAAACATTGATATTATTTATAATAGTGAGTCCTACCTAATTGAATAATGATACCGAAATTAAGCTATCTCCGACACGAGCCATTTCGGTGGTCGTAGTTTCTAATTTTTTTAAATAACTTGCGTTCTTCTTCTCTTAAGACTTCAGCAAACTGATTGTCTGATTGAG
>JAHJQJ010000007.1 GCA_018819325.1 Patescibacteria group bacterium | reverse complement strand
GGTAATGATTCCTTTTAGAAAAACGGGCTTGAAACGTTTTTATTTTGCAGGTAGTAAGAGGTACTGGGGAAAATTATTGGCCCAGGCGGGGTGGAAAAATGTTCAGATAAATTTTGACAAAAACAAAAAAAACATGTGGGCAGTTCTTGATTAAAACATCCATGTCAAAGCTGCTAAGGCTTTGTCTAGATATTCTTTTTGGTTTTTACCAAAGTGAAGATCTTCAAAAACAAGGCATTTTCCATAAAAGATGGCTCTTCTTCGTAACTTTTCCTTGTTGATCATTGTGTTTGAATACTCAGCTAAAACTTTATTGAGAAGTTTTACCCCTACGTCACGATAAATACGGGCAAAATCACAAGCGGGATCAGTTAATGCCGTGCCTCCCCAGTCAATAATTCCAGTTACTTTGTTTTCGATAATTAGGATGTGTTCAATACCTAAATCGTTGTGACACAACACCGGATTTTCTAAATTATCAGAAAATGTAGAGCTGAAAAACATTTCGATTTTTTGAAGGTGACATTGGGGTATTAAGGACTTGGTTTTTTCAAAATAAATCTGGCTATGTCTGAGCCAGTCCTTAAATGATCGTGTTTCTCTCAACAGATTTACACCAGCTAGCTCTCTACCCGGAATTGTATGAAGCCTACTTAAAAATTTTCCTAGTTGCTTGGAAAAACTGCTCCAATCTTCAAACTGGTTGTAATTGTTTAGTAGAGGATTACCCGGAAGTTTCTTATACCCAACAAACGAATGGTCTATTGGGATAAAAATAAATTCAGGAATGGGAAGGGGTGAATATTTTTTGAGTATTGCTTGGATAGAAATTTCCCGTTCAAGTCGTTTTTGGTTTTCAGACCCCTTTGGAAAACGGAAAATATTATCTGTGTTTACTTCAAATGCTATATTACCTGTTCCCTCGCCAATTTTTTTAATTTTATTTATTGATATTTTGGGGAAATGTTTTGAAATTAATGTGGTTGCAAGAGCTTCGTCCATATGCAAAGTATAACAGTGGTTTGTGGGCGATACTTAGTTAGGAATGGTGGCGGGGGCGTCTTTGTTTTTTTCTTTCATTGATTTATCAATCTATTTATGTGTTTGTTGATTTGAGATAAGTATGCAGGATACAAAACCTATGTCAAGGAGTAAACAACCGACTTTGGCTTACACATCAGCCTTTCTTGAATTTTTAATGTAATTAGCCTATAATTCCATTATGAGAACAGAATTGGTTAGGGGTGTCATAGAAAAGGGAAAAATCATAGAATCTGAGCCGAAAAGTCCGATTATTGTGGCTATAGAAGGGCCTGTGTGTGCTGGAAAATCTACTTTAGTAGAAAAGTTAAATCGAGAGGGTTTGGGAACTGTTCTTGAATACTCAGAATATGTGGCTCACGCAAACCAAGATTTTCCCAAATTCCCCCCTACTGACGAAGAGGCTGCTAAGAAAAGCTTTGAGTTTTTCCTGAATTTGGAACGAAGGCGCAGTCAAGACATGGCTGGTTTAGCGCAAGATACCATTGCGATAGACAGAAGCATCTTCACGCTACTGGCATTCGAAGTCGGAGCTGCAAAGATAACAGGGATTGATATTTCTGACTGGGCAGTTGAGAGATTAAGTAATGAAAATAATTTAATCGTTCCCTATCATGTGTTTTACTTGGATGTTCCAGTTGCCGTCTCAAGAGAAAGAGCAGAGAGGAATGGTATTCCTATTCCCTCATTTTTATTAAGTGAAGAGTTTAATCAAGGCTTTCGTGATTTCTTTATCGGTCTTGAACAAGCCATGCCTGGCTACATAACATTCGTATCAGCGTCAGAAGATTCAAATGAAGTTTTTTCTCGCTTACATGAAGAGTTGGGCGGTTTAGGAAAGTAGATCTATTATCTTTAAGAGCTCAGTCTCCAAACCAACTACTGGTTCAATCCTTCGATACTCTATTCCCATGTTCCCAATTCTCCCCTCTTTATCTTCGCTATCGTCAATAAGGGTGCTTTCCCCTGGTTTGATGGCGTGTCTTGTTAAATAGTCGTGGAAAAAGAGATTGTTACCGTTATCATCAAAATCACCTTTCATGGCTTTTAGAGTGTGAGAGTCTAGAACATCATCAAAGATTTCATTGAGCTTCATGGTCGGAACAGTCCATCGGGGAAACGAGTCCATGTTATCCGTAGCGATGACTACTTTAGTTCCTGCTTGCTGTAGTTTTTTGGTCAAATCATAAAGTTTGTCTGTTGCCAGTTTCATGGATTTACAACTCTCAATAAACTCGTTTAGAACCGTGTCGTATTCTAGACTAGCCCTTTCTGATATTTGAGCGATAACATCCTCAGATGTCGCTTCTCCTCTCATCCAAGGTTTAAGCAAATGCCTTAACTCTCCAAACAGAGCCGACTCTGTTTTTTGAAAAAGATGATTGTTGGGATGAGTTTCATCTTCTAAGTGGCCCCAAAACTTGGAGCCGGAAATAGTACCGTTCCAGTCTAGGAAAATGACTTTATATTTTTTCTTGGATCGCTTGTTTTTTGTCATAATGTAGATACTTTTCAAAGTATAAAGCATGAGCTTTTTGAAAGAAACTGTCTTTTTCTGATTGGGGCAAAGTACTTTCTGAATCAGATACATGAATAGCGTAACTAGACGAAATAGGGACAACATAAGCATTGCAGAGAGCTATGAGCTTGGTGGCAAGTGAAGTCTCCTCAAAGCCGTAGTCCGAAAATAACTTATCGCACCCGCCTACTTTTTTAGCCAGTTTAGTTGAAAAACCGAAAAGACCTCCCAAAACCATATTGCTTAAAGCCCAAGGTCCTAGCATTCCCGATTTTGGCCAATCACGGAAATTGTCAGTTTGCCTTAGGAGCTGATAATTTTTTCCTGCAAATTGCCTATCCTCCTCGCAACCGATCCAAGATTCTTGGTATGTGCAGTCAACGCGAAAATCATTTGACTTACTAAAAAAAGATGACATATTGCCAGATACCTGATCTAGGTTTATAAAGTTAAAAATCGAAGCAGTGATTGCGTTTTTGTTTTGTTTGCTGATGGCTGCATATGCACTCAGATGACTTTGTAAAATCCGGCCATTTATTAGAATATCAGCGTCAGAGAAAATCATAAAATCATATCTTGCTTCTCTTATGCCTGTATTTCTGGCAGCAAACCTGCCCTGATTTTTGGGCAAGGCAATCAATCTAATTTGAGATATGTATTCAGGTTTAATTGTTATTTTGGCCGGATAATCAACCGAGCCGTCATCAATCACAATGATCTCCGCATGCCAGTTTTTCTGTATTTGTTTAATTTCTTTCACGCTCTCTATCAAGTATTTGAGGGTTAGGTTAATAGTGCTTTTAGCTTCAAAATATGGAATAGCGACGGTAAGAGAAGGGAACGAATCAATTTGGTTGTTCATGACGGAGTCGTCAAAACCATAGTCATTGTTGTGATTAAACAACAGAGATCCTAAAGTGTCGTCCGGATATGTTTTAGTCATCAGTTTTGGGTTTGTAAACATTCATACTTGATAATGATGATTTTATATTTTCAACCAAGGCGAAATATGGAGGCAAGCTGTTAAACACTATGGCAGGAATGCTCATCACACTGTCAAGGAGCACATTACCTGTGGAAAGCACGCTGACGCTAGTACCAGTCCTACCTAATTGAATAATGATACCGAAATTAAGCTATCTCCGACACGAGCCATTTCGGTGGTCGTAGTTTCTAATTTTTTTAAATAACTTGCGTTCTTCTTCTCTTAAGACTTCAGCAAACTGATTGTCTGATTGAG
>JAHJQJ010000006.1 GCA_018819325.1 Patescibacteria group bacterium | reverse complement strand
GGTAATGATTCCTTTTAGAAAAACGGGCTTGAAACGTTTTTATTTTGCAGGTAGTAAGAGGTACTGGGGAAAATTATTGGCCCAGGCGGGGTGGAAAAATGTTCAGATAAATTTTGACAAAAACAAAAAAAACATGTGGGCTGTACTTGATTAATGGTGGTGACGAGGTCGCCTTTGTTTTCTTCTTTGACCTTTACCGCTTCCCCTGTCTGGATCGCCGTTTGGACTGTGAAAAGGACCGTTTTCTTCTAGATATTGTTCTTTCATTTCTTGAGTGGCGTTACCCCAAGGAATAACGGTGTTATTTTCAAGAATGATACAGTCTGGATTAGAACTACTGGATTTTTCTGCTTTTATTGCCATGTGGCAAGATATCAAATACGCGTACGTGTTGTCAAGCGACTGGACCACTCCGGGGGTGGGCTTTATTTTAGGTATTTTTTTCATAAAGCGATTACATTCCCCACGGGGGAGTTGACACAAACAAAATTATGATATTATATATGTAAGGCTCATCAGGGAAACCTGGTGAGGTCCCCGAAGACACTAATTCTTCTTAATAATCCTTAAGCAGTTTGGTGAATTTGGAGACCCTGTCCTTAGCCACTGTTTTAATTTTTCCCAAAGTCATTATTTCTATTTTCTTTTTTTTAAGAGAATCTTTTAATAAATTTTCTACTCTCGCAAGACGTTTTTCAATTCGTCTCTTTTTAGTCATGGAAGATGTTGGGTGCGCTAAACCAAATGCTATATTTAAATGAGCCCATGCAAAAAGGTCCGCTAATTCTAGCCCAAAACTTAACCCTTTTTTATTTTCAAATGTTAAGCCATGAATTCTATTAAAGCTTTGCTCTGACCATTTTCTGTGTATTGTACCTGGTAAAAATTTTGTTTCTTGTGTGGCCGAAACAAAAGCTGATAATGTCGCGTGGTCGTCCCATCTTCTTGACTCAGCCACAATCTCACCTACCGAATCTTCTGCATATAAAAAATTCCCAAATCTTAAAAATAACTTTTTAGCAAGTATTTCATATAAAAAATCGTGCGCTTGATTACGCTTCAAGTACTTGCCAATAGCTCCTAGTGACACATTCTTTCTTCTAGATGCTTTTTCCATTTTTTTTATATATGGCTTTTTATCAATTAGAAGAACGAAACATTCGAAATCTGAACCCTCTACAAGTCTTAATAATCTTTCAAAAAAGGTGTCAATTTTACTGATTTTAATTCTTTTCCCATTGATCTTTTCGTTTTCAAACAAATCAAAGGCGTGTATATTTTTACTCACAGAAATACCTGATTTATTTTTTAAAGAGATCATATAACTTGATAAAGCCATATGTAAATCTTTGTTTATAACTAGTCCACAAAGTAAAAAATGGTTCCCAATATCGACTATTTTTGATTTACCAGACTCGTCAAAAAACAAAACATAGGTTTCCTTCTTATGCATTCTGCAATCATATCAGATAGTAAATATCATTTTGTGTAAACTGTATCTATTAACATCTTCTATCCATATTCAGACTTTCTCCTTGGCAAGGCTTAATCAATTGGAGAGATAATGAAATCGTGAACGAATACTAACTTTCCTTTGTATTTAATTAGTTCTTTTCCTACTGTTAGGGGTATTTCCTTATCAGTGTCTAGAATTCTGTATGAATATTGCCAATCCCCTTCTGGCTCTGGTTCAAAATTTGTGTGAAGTCTAATTTTTCCTTTATTTTCAGTTATCTGTTTTTTTAAGAAGATCATAACGTCGCCTTCCGATATGCCTAGTAGTTTTAATTTTCCTGGAGAGATGGTTCCGCCGGCGTAAACTCTAGTAGAAGAAGTTTCCCCAACCTTAACTATTTCCTGACCACCACCTGCTCTGTCTGCCGACCATTCATCGTGGTAAACATTACCATCCCCGTCTTTGAAATGGCTTGATTTAATGGTGAACCCCCCTCTTTCAACATTCTGTATTACAGACCTGCCAGCAAATCCTTCTTGTAATCCCTTTGTTAATAGCTTATCTGTTTCTTCTGTCATGTTTGTATTTTACTCTAAATTGGATTATTTTAGGTATTTTTTTTGGTTAAGTTTTTCGGGGAGGAGGGATTTTGTGGTGTAGGATTCGTAGCCTTTGCCGTAGCCGATTTTCTTCATGAATTTTGTGGGGGCGTTACGGAGGTTCAAAGGAATAGGGAGGTTTCCAAAAACTTGAACGTCTTTTTGGGCGGCGCGCAGGGCGTCGTGAGAGGCACGGCTTTTTTTGGCCTGGGCTAAGTAAGCCACACCGTGGGCTAGATTGATGGCGCATTCTGGATAGCCTATGGTTTGGCAGGCTTTGAAAACGGCGTTAGCCACAACTAAGGCGGTGGGTTGGGCAAGACCGATGTCTTCACTGGCAAAAACAACCATGCGTCTTGCTATAAAGATGGGGTCTTCGCCGGCGTCGATCATGCGGGATAGGTAATAAATAGCGGCGTCAGGTTGACTGGCGCGCATTGATTTAATAAAAGCAGAAATTGTGTTGTAGTGTTCTTCGCCTTTTTTGTCGAAGCGCAGATGCTTGGACTGGAGGGTGTTTTTTAAGTCGTCTGTTTTTAAGCTTTTATAAAGCTGATAGGTGTTTTCTATCATAGTAATGGCCTGGCGGGCGTCGCCGTTGGCCATGGCGATTAGCCAGTCCTTGGCCTTTTTGGGCATGGCGATTTTGCCTGGTAGAGCCTTGACACAGCGGGTAATTATTTTGGCCATGTCTTCTTCTAAAAGATCATTTAAGATAAAAACTCGACAGCGAGACAAAAGAGGTGAGATAACCTCGAAGCTGGGGTTTTCTGTGGTGGCGCCAATTAAAGTTAGAACACCAGTTTCTACGAAAGGGAGTAAAAAATCTTGTTGGGCTTTGTTGAAACGGTGGATCTCGTCTAAGAAAAGAACGGTTGGTTTATCGCTGTTTTGGGCTTTTTTGATTATTTGGCGAATGTCGTTTTTGCCGGCAGAGACGGCGGAAAGTTCGAACAAATCGGCGTTTAGGGCGTTGGCATAAATTTTGGCCAGAGTAGTTTTACCAACCCCTGGTGGCCCCCAAAAAAGCATGGAAAAAAGGTGTTTCTTTTGGATAGCTACTCGCAGTGGTCTGTTCTCCCCTACTAAATGATCTTGACCAACGAAACTTTTCAGGTTTTTAGGACGGATTTTGGAGGCTAGGGGTTCAAGTCCTACCTAATTGAATAATGATACCGAAATTAAGCTATCTCCGACACGAGCCATTTCGGTGGTCGTAGTTTCTAATTTTTTTAAATAACTTGCGTTCTTCTTCTCTTAAGACTTCAGCAAACTGATTGTCTGATTGAG
>JAHJQJ010000051.1 GCA_018819325.1 Patescibacteria group bacterium | reverse complement strand
TTATTTCAGTGGAATATTGAGTTCTTTGGCAATTTGTTTAAGATTTGTTCCTCCAGGTTCAGCTTTGGATATGAGTTGAGAGGCCAATAAGGCATCTTTTTTAAGTTCACTATCCTTGTGGGTTTGTGGGGGTGTTGTTTTTTTGACATGGTTATGTTATATTCTATTTAGTAATTTCACCCTGGCTTTTGCCAGGGTTTTTGTTTGTTAGTAGTCATGGTTTAATTGTAGCAATTAATACCTAGGTTTTGATAACCTGTTTAGAAATTGGGATGAGCTTAGGGAAACCGTTTTGACGGTTCGCGTTTTTTTTCAAGTCCTTTTTTCGATTGGATGTCAATCTATTTCAGGACCATTTTGGATTGGGCAAGACTGGGGCTTGACAAACTGGCGAATTTATTTGTTATAATACCCTATACATAATTTATTACTAATACTATGAGAATAGAAGCTGGTCCAAATACGTCCGCGTCAGAACTTTTAAGGTATGGTGATTCTTTGGAGGGAGCATTTGCGTTTTATTTGTCTGAGAAGGGGGTAGGTGTTGATGATTCAAGAAAGCATGCAGGGTGGTATGCAAGGCAAACATTAAATCATGCTGGAAATTTTGCTGAGGGTTTAATCGAGTTTCCTGAGTCAACAGTCGAAAATATTTATCGAAGCACAAGGTTATCAACAAGATTTGAAATAGACCATCCTAATAATCCAGAAACTTTTTTAAGTACGTTAATGAAAAGGACGGAAGAAGGTCGATTTCGTTTGAAAAGGCTTGGGGGAGGGTTTCATTTTCCAATTTATGTGGCAGAGAGTTTGGAAGAAAGTTCTCCTTCTTGGAACAGGACAGAGCATATAAGGGATTCTCAGGGACGATATTTACATACTAAAATAATACGAGTACGTGGAAGAGACATTTGGGGAATTTATTTTTATCCATTAGGGTATCCGGCACAGAATGAAAATTTAGAGAGAAGGAGAGTAACGGTTTTAGAAAGTTTTAGAGAAGCTTTTAAAATGCGCCCAGCTCCATCTCCACTTAAAGAATGGATAATGCCAGCGTTTGGTAAATATGACGAGGTTCGGTTTGGGGCAGGCAGATAGAGAAAAGGCTTTGACTAAAGAAATTACACTTCTGGAGTGTGATCATGGTTAAGGAAACAGTCAATCACTTTTCCTTCAGTACTAGTTTTGGGAGCCTTGGAACATGTATGTCTATTTCAGTGATATGTTTAGTTCTTTGGCTATATGTTTAAGGTTTGTGCCCCCAGGTTCGGCTTTGGATATAAGTTTGGAAGCCAATAAAGCATCTTTTTTAAGTTCGCTGTCCTTATGGTGGGTTCGTGGGGTGGTTTTTTTGCTCATGACCTTTATTGTAGCAAAGGTTGGAGGGAGAGGAGGGTGTTGGTGTTGTCTTCTAGATCGGTTTCGATGATAGCCATGACGATTTGATTTTCTGTAATTTCACTAACATCGATATTGGATTTTTTGGGAATGTCTGCGTTGAATTTACCTATAGTAAATGCGTGGTTCGGAACCTCTAACTGGGAGAGGGGGGCGATGGTGGTTTGGCGTTTGGTGGTGGGGGTGGTGTCTTTTACGGTAACTATGCGTTTGGCTGAAAGAATCTCGTCTGTGTCTAGTAGGCCGATGATGATGACTTTTTCGTCGATGGAAAGAGAGGCAGGGGGGATTTCTTTACCTAATCTAACAATGGCGGTGCTGTCGTTAGTGGTTATTTGAAGTGTTTTGTCTGGAGAGATGTTGATCACAAGATTAATATCATTAATTTTGGTAATTACACCAGCATAACCCTTTAGGGTGGTGCTGGCTTTGGTTTTATCTGTGACAATTTCCTGGATTCTTTGTTTTAGATTTTCGTTGACTTGATCGGCGCTGGGGGAGGCTAGATCTTGAATGGTGGGGGTAGAAACGTTTATCTCTGCGGTGGTGTAAATAACGGTGATTTCTGTTGATTCTTGGTAGTCTTGTCCGTTGCTGGTGGTGATGTTGATAATGTTTTCGCCACCAACTAGGTTTATTTCTTGCTCCCAGTTACCAGTTTCATCTGCTTGAATGATGGTT
>JAHJQJ010000005.1 GCA_018819325.1 Patescibacteria group bacterium | reverse complement strand
TCGTGATTGGGGCAGATTTTTCATCTTAACTTAAGTTTAACAAGAACCCAAGCATGTGTCAAGAACAATTTATGGATGTATCAGCATATTTATGTACTTACAAGATGATCAGAGAAGTGGTTTGGTAAAACTCGTTCAGGAAGTGTAAACTCTTACTCTTTCAGTTTAACATACTTGACTGCTCAAAATATGCTATACTTTTTCTTGGAGATACATATGGAAAACCAAATTAACGTTGGTGATCAAAATACCCAGCAAATCGGGCAAAATCCTGTTGATCAACCATTGCCAATTCCAGAAAAACCAAAGGTAAATTATTGGATGATTTCAACAATAGTTTTACTTATAGTTACAGTGATTGGTGGCACATTTTATTTCTTAAACGCAAAAAAAGGAATAGTGCCACCAACCGTTCAAAATCAACCTCTACCTCAATCAACTATAGAACCTTCCGCAACCAATTTTCCAACAGGCTCGATAGCAACAAAATCAAATCAGATTAGAATAGGCGGACTACAATTAACCTATCCAGAAAGTTGGGCTCCGATATTTGCAACTCCAAGCAACGGAAAAAATCTTATTTATTTTGCCAAAACCGAACAAGAATCTCAAACATTAATAGGTTGCGCCGCACAAGGTTCTTGTAATAGTTATCCACTGAAGCTTGAAGATTTTGCCAATTATGCTGTATGGCAAAATTCAACCGTTGAGGATTTCATAAAACAAGTTAGAGCTGATATTCAGTTAAGTAGTTTGCAAAAAACTACAATCGGAGGGCGTGAAGCATGGTTGGGCTATACAGATGCACAAAAAACTAAACATCAGGCAGTAATTGTGACAAGCACTTCTCAATCTAAAAGTTTTGTAGCAATCACAGCTTCCACTTCGAATATTGGAAGCGGAATGTTAGAAGAATATGTAGCGAAATTGTCAGCTATAAGAGTAAGTGAATATAAATCTGTTAAACCCATCGAACTTACAACAAAGAAAGGCTTTGTTGTCGAATTAACATCTTCGCTAAACACTCAGGACTCAGGACTGGTAAGTTTTGTCCTTGAGAGCTTACTAGCCCCAAAAAATTCTACTAAGAACTATAGTTATCTTCTTTACACCGAATCAGCAAAAAGTACAGGTAGTAGTGTTGGTGGTCCCAGTTATCCGAAAGACAATTATCTGAACAATAAATATTACTTACTAACAGATAACGACCAATTACTTGACGGCACATACGGAACATCCCAAGTTCAAATTAAACTCTCGCCCTCAGCAACCAAGAACTTAGGACTTTATCTTGCCGACCCGAAATACTGTTCACAAGATAGTGATTGTCAGTATCGATCAAATTTCTGTAATATTGGTGCCTTTAATCCCTACCATCAATTTGCAACACCGTGGGGTTGTGGTTCTGGCGATTTTGAAGGTCTTGGTAATAGCGAGGAACTTCGTACAAGTTTAGGTTGCCAGACGGATGTTGAAGTGAAGTATGATTCACTAAAATGTATCAGCAACTCATGCCAAACTGTTAACGCAAAGGCTGTTTGTAAACAATAAATCTTCACTCGCTCGAAGGGCGAGAAAATCGCGCGCGCAAAAAATAAAAAATATTAGCGAGGCCGAAGGCCGAGCGAAGATAGCGCGGCGAGTGGCCGGCCGCACTCGCCACGCCTACCTTTGTTTGAAATCAGTTCGAATTTTTTCGAAAACGTTCACTTTCACAAAAAATGCACTTAATTGTGCATTTTTGTAAAATGATCCCTGTGGATCAAACTCATTTTTCAAAAAAATATTATATTTATGTTTTACGTTCACGGGTAGATAAAACCTATTATGTAGGCTATACGAACAACATAAATAGAAGAATCAAAGAACACAATAAAGGAAAACATAAATATACAAAGGGACATATTCCCTATGAAGTTGTTTATTCTGAGAGCTTTAAAATCAAAAAAGACGCCAAGGAAAGAGAATCGTATATTAAAAGATATGGGAATATGGCTAGATTTTTGAAAAACAGAGTTCCCCCGAGCAAAGCTCGGGACTAGTCCAGAACCTAGGAGGGTTCAGGGGATTCTCTATGGGGTCACAGAAAGTGAATATATAATGTAATGGTTTGTGTATTATATAAAATAGTTGTTTATGGCAAATTTTTGCTGTTCGATAAATATTCTCTTTAAGTGGAACAAATTATTTTGTTCATAAAAAATTATTAAAGCTTTTTTATATTCAACTTCATTTACACTTCGATATGAAAGTGGGTAATAACCATTTGCAATTAATATTGCATTACTTATCATCCTTGATGTTCTTTTATTCCCGTCGTTAAACGGTTATATGAAAGCATTGAAAGAAAAATCAATGCTATTTCTGGGACACTTTGCACGTTTTTTGTCTGATTAACTAGTTTTTTTAATGCCTCGTTTATTTGCCATTTATTATCTAAGGGTAGATATTTTGTGCCCGTGATTCCAACTCCAGACTCTCTAACTCCAGTTGTAATTCCTAAATCCCTTACCAACTCTGTATGAATAGCTCTCACGTCAGCAATGCTGATTTCTTTAAAACTATCTTTTTTTGCCAAAATAGTGTCAAATGTATTTTTGTGATTTAAGATCATAATCGCCTCACTTTTATCATGACCTTTAGCCTGTTTCTTGTTTTTAATTAGTTCCTCAGCTTCAAGAAGAGAATATGTGTTTCCTTCAATTTGGGAAGATTTCCAAGATAATTCAATGGTAAACCGTTCCAACTCTCGACGTAGTAAACTTGAGTCTGTCTTTTTAAACTTCTCTTTTAACTTGGTTTTGCCTTGTTCAAACAATTTAAGTTCTTTCGGGGAAAATAGTTCAGATAATTTGTTAACTAATTTAATGTTAAATTTTGGGTATCTAAAGTCCTACCTAATTGAATAATGATACCGAAATTAAGCTATCTCCGACACGAGCCATTTCGGTGGTCGTAGTTTCTAATTTTTTTAAATAACTTGCGTTCTTCTTCTCTTAAGACTTCAGCAAACTGATTGTCTGATTGAG
>JAHJQJ010000050.1 GCA_018819325.1 Patescibacteria group bacterium | reverse complement strand
CCAGTATCATCCACCGATTTTGTTTTGTAGGCCTCGGCCTTAATCCAAGTTTCTCCCCCAGCTAACCCAGCCCCCCTGGTTCCATCCGTAATAGTAACAAGTTTTACTCCCTCATCTAAAAACCTCTTTGCCATTTGCTTGTCCTCTCCATATCTACCTTTAAAAAACTGCACCGCCTCCAAATGATTCAAATTCAAAAACTCTATTTTGGGCAATAACGACAGCAGTGTCTTCTTTTCTTCCAGCTCTTTTTTTCCGGGGTTCAACCCCACTTTAATCTTCTTACTAAAAGCATAAAGCACAATATCCTCCAACAAGTTCACATTACCTCCCAAACTTGAAACCTGCACCCAATCGGCTTTTTCAAGCATCTTCCAATCAACATCTTTGGAACTCATCTTAGCCCCCACTCCTCTTTGAGTAATTATCGATCGTCCCCCATCGCTAGCCACCAAAATCACCGAAACAGCCGTATTGCCCACCATCTCATTTATTCCATCCACCTCCAAACCCTCTTGAATTAATTTCTTTCTTACCCACTCTCCCCAATCATCATCTCCCACCACAGAAAACGGTCTAGCCAAAACCCCCAAGCGCTTCAGCCCCAAGGCCACATTTGTTCCTCCTCCACCCACCTCTGTTGCAATCTCCTCTGCCCCCAACTTACCCCCATATACCTCACACATTGCCACACCCCCTTCTACCATATGACTCTTCATTACTCTAAAACTACTAGACCTAACCAACACATCCACTACCGCTGAACCTATGGTAATTACCCTTTTCATACCTTTATTCTAATATAATATCCTGCATGACTACCAACCAACTTCAAAAAATAGACAATTTTGTAAAAAAAGCTACCCAGAAACTCGATTCTCAACACGGATACGGACACCTCATCAGAGTCAAAAAAAACGCCCTTCAAATAGTTGACATCTTAAAAATCAACTCCAAAATCGACCCAAACCTCCTCCAGGCCGCCTGTTTTCTACACGATATTCACTTCATTAAATACAAACCCTCATTAAAAAACTGGCTCACAGAAGGCAAATTACTTCGCCAAGTTCTTCCTTCTATTGTTAAACAATTTAACCTAAACGAATCCGACCGCTACATTTTATCCGAAGCAGTCTACAATCACACTTTCAGTTTCCCCACTAAACGATTAAATCAAAAATACTCCCTCTACGCCCAAATCGTTCAAGACGCAGACACCCTAGATTTTCTAAGCGAAATAAGAATTCTTGATCTCAAAAAAAACAAAAACAAATTCAAATTCTACCGCTTTCTGTCCCTTTTTTCTGGTCTAGCCAAATACGGCCGCAAACGCATCAAAAACCACCTCAACCTCCCCGAAATCATCGACTACCTAAACGAAGATTAATCATTAAGCCTTCTCAATCAAATCAAGCAAGTCTAATGCGCCATCAAGGTCTCCTTGTGTTACCTTAGGTATTACTTGTTCGTCTATCCTATTTTTTTTATTCTCCAAACCAGCCTCGAATATCAACATCTCCCATAACTTACTCTGATCCGAAAATAACACTTTCAGTCGCCCAATCGCTTCTATCAACTCCTGCCAAGAGTTTATTGTTTTAACCACCAATAATCCATTTGCCTCTCTAGCAATCTCCTTAGCCTTATCAAGTTCCATTTTTCCTCCCAACACCAAGTTCTCTAGGTAACCACGAACAATCTTCCTTACTTCACCCACGTTATTATCAATATACTTTTCACTCATATTAATTAAACTAATCCAGCTCTGTTCATAATCTCAAACTCAACTACCGATTTCGGTTTAGCATACTTTAACCTAGAAACACGCTTTATTATCTGCGCTATCTTCACATCCTTAGTCACCGCACTAACCTCGTTCCAGTCCAAAGCTACAGAAAACGAATCTGTAGGCTTACCGTTTACCAACATTCTTAAATACATATTACCTATCCCATTATTAATCAAATCAAACTCACTAATTACCGGAGCATAATGATTTACCAAATACTTGGCATCATCTACCCCCACTCTAAACGAGCCCACCGACCCCACATTTCCAAACACCGCATCCCTCACATCTTCTCTAATCTGAGAAATATACTGATTCCCCACCACCAAGTTTAATCTGTATTTTCTTGCCTCAGACAAAATTCCCACAAAATCGGGGGTAGCAAAATTCTGAAACTCATCAACATAAAGATAAAAATCCTTTCGTTTTTCCTCTGCAATCTTAGATCTGCCCATCGCCGCCACCAAAAACTTAGGAATAATTAAGGTACCCAAGAATGCCGCATTTTCCTCACCCAAAGTCCCCTTAGACAAGTTCACAACCAAAATCTTCCCCTCATTCATAATCTTGGCAAAATCAACCGAGGACTTAGACTGACCCACAATATTTCTAATGGTAATGTCACTCACAAATCTATCAAACTTAGATACGTAATAACCCAAGGTCTCCGACTTATGAAAATCGGTTGTTCTAGCCATTTCCTCTGTCCAGTATGTTTTAAGTATTGGGTCTTTAATCGTCTCTATCTTGCTCTTTGCAAACTCCGGACTTGTCAATAATCTTAATGCTTCTATCAAAGTGCTCCCCTTTTCAGACATGGCCGTCAACATTACATTCCTAATCGTTCTCTCTAACATTGGCCCCATCATCCCTGTTCGGTTAGGGTCGTACAACTTGTAAAGCAGGGCTATAAACGAATTTATAATAATATTTTTGTTCTCCTCGGTTTCTACATCCATAATGTTCATCCCCATTGGGTACTCTGTATCTCCCGGATTCCAATAAACCACATCCTTAACTCTTTCT
>JAHJQJ010000049.1 GCA_018819325.1 Patescibacteria group bacterium | reverse complement strand
TAGCCAAAAAACACTACGCCGGCATAAACAAATGGTTAGTTACCCATATCAGTTTCTGGATAGGCCTTATCTGCTTTGGCGCAGTTGCTTTACTGTCTGGTGAATCCTTAATGTGGCAACCAAACTTCTGGTCAATCACCGCAATTATTTACATGGGTGTTCTAGGCTCAATTTTAGGCTTAACTCTTTATTTAATTGGTCAAGATAAAATAGAAGCATCAGAGGCATCACTTTTCACCTATCTACAGCCAATCTTCGCCGTTCCCATGGCTATGATTCTTTTATCAGAATCCATTCACTTAATAGAAATACTTGCCATAGCCATAATTATCACAGGTGTCTATTTAGCCGAGAAACGTGGTAAAATAGCCTCTACATGAAAGCTAAAATACACCCCAAATACCATCAAATCACCATTACCTGTGCCTGCGGAAACGTAATAAACACCGGTTCCACCACCGAAGACATCCAAGTAGAAATCTGCTCTGCTTGCCACCCATTCTATACCGGTGAAATGAAATATATTGACACTCTTGGTAGAGTCGATAAGTTTTTAGCCAAAAGAAAGGCCGCTGGTAAGTACCAAAAAAAACAAAAAACTAAATCAGACGACCCAAAACCAGCCAAATCCCTTAAAGACATGCTTACCGTCACCCCAACCACCCAATAGATTCTGGAGTCCTTCGCTTCGCTTCGTCCCCAGAATGACGTTGTGGTTGTCATTCTGGTAAGTGAGTCTTCGAACGCATCCAGAATCTAATTACAGTAAAATATAAACATGAACAACCATCTAAAAGACGAGATTACTCGTTTGCAAAACAAAATCAAGTCAAATCAAGACCTTTTAGCCGACCCAGAACTTGGTCACCTAGCCCAAACAGAAATAAATAAACTAAAGGTAGAGATCAAACAACTAGAACAAGCCGGCAAACAAGTAGAAAAACAAAAAGATCAAGTCTCACAAGTTTCCAAAAACGCCCCAGTCATTATAGAAATAAGATCAGCCGCCGGTGGCGACGAAGCCAAAATCTTCGCTCAAGACTTACTGCGAATGTATCTAAGGTTCGCCAACAACCACGGCTTTAAGGTAGAAGAGATAGATGAAGGGGCCATTAAACTCAAAAAACCCAATAGCTCAAGCTGGAGCAAAGGCTGTTTTGAAACCTTTAAAAACGAGGCGGGTGTCCACAGAGTCCAAAGAGTGCCAGAAACAGAATCTCAAGGCAGAATCCACACCTCTACCGCCACCGTGGCCGTTTTACCAGAAATACAAAGCAATCTAGTGGAAGTCAAGCTTTCAGACCTAGAATGGGCCTTTAGCAAAGCCGGTGGCCCAGGCGGTCAAAACGTCAACAAAGTCAACACCGCCGTTCGACTTCTTCATAAACCCACACAAATAACCGTAGCCGTTCGCCAAGAGAGATCTCAAAGTCAAAACAAAGAAATAGCCTTGGATATCCTCCGTTCAAAACTGTGGCAACAACAAGAAGATGAGAAATTAAAAAAAATAAAAAACACTAGATCAGAGGCGGTAGGCAGAGGCATGAGATCAGAAAAAATCAAAACCTACAACTACCCCCAAAACCGACTCACCGACCATAGACTAAACAAAAGCTGGCACAACCTAAAAGAAATCATGGAAGGCAACCTAGACCAAGTTCTTAAAGCTTAATATTCTTATTTAAAATCTCACCCTTCCTCCACAACTCAACCTCGATCGTCTCCCCCACCTTTAACTTGCCAATCAATCCAGCCAGCCCGCCATCTACATCTGCTATCCTTTGATCCTCTAGTTTTACTATAATATCTCCCACCAATATCTCATTCTTCTCTGCCAAAGAATCTTTCATCACCTCTACCACATAGGCTCCCGCAGGCACATCGTTTAACAAAGCCACGTCCTTATCAATCATTCTGTACTTTACCCCCAACTGTACCCTATCAAAACTGCCTGTTTCCTTAAAATTACTTAAAGACTCCTTGACTACGTTGATAGGAATAGCAAAACCAATGTTCTCTGCTCCACCTACAACCGCCACACTTACCCCTATCACCTCACCATTTAAATTTAAAAGCGGACCACCAGAGTTGCCCGGATTAATCGCCGCATCTGTTTGAATCACATTATCAATTCTCTCAAGACTCCCATAAGAACCATCACCCGCGTTTATTCCCCTACCTAATCCAGAAATCACCCCAGTGGTCACCGTATGCCTAAACTCCCCCAAAGCCGTGCCTATAACCACCACCCCTTGCCCCACCTTCAGGCTATCAGAGTCTCCCAAAACAATTGCTTCCAATTCCTTCTCACCCTTAATCTTCAAAATAGCCAAATCATTAATTGGATCTATATACAAATCCTCCACCTCATACTCTACTCCATCCTTATCAATTATTATATATCTCACCCCACTTCTAGACACCACATGTTTATTGGTTACCACAATTCCTTCAATACCGTCCACCACAAAACCAGAACCTATATCTTGCTGTATAGTTTCCGGCTCTTCCTGCCTAAAAGCAAAATTAAACGTATCAAACACAATCTTACCCTGCGTCTGCCCCTCCATAGCCACCGTCACCACCGCCGGGCTCACCCTCTCCACCACATCAACGACACTACTTCCTCCTGTCATTCTGGCTTGTCCAGAATCGTCTTCCTCCGTCATTCTGGCTTGTCCAGAATCTGTTCTCTTCAAAATCCCATCCAACGGCCTTATCACAAACAACCTATCCGCCAACGCCCCACCAAAGGCAGAAAACAAAACCACCACCGAAACCAAAAGCCCAATCAAAAAATTCCTCATGTCTCTATTAAACCATAAATTTCAAAGTTGTCGAGTCCTACTCGGCACGAGTCAAGGTCGTCAAGTCTGTCCCGGAGCCAGCCTGCGATGTGAGGAACAGCATTCGACGAGCTTGGCTAAAAACACCAATCGATGTGAGAACTGGAATTTGGTAACCCGAAACCAAAAATCAAACTCTCTACTCTACCACCCACACCCCTACTTGTAGTACTTACTGTGATAAGCTTCTACCACGCCATTAACCATGTCACTAAAAAAATAATAACCATTTTTAATGCTTTTAGTTAATTCTTCAGCATTAATTGGAACCCAAAACCATTCCCTACCTTTATTATCAGTGCGTCTATCCGTCGCTCTTTTTTCAGTTTCTTCACTTTTCTCTTTCCACCCACCCTTTGCTTCTGGAATTGCTAGCTCAAATCTTTCCCCATCAACACTAGCCTGCACTTTTATGGTTGGTACTCCATCAACATCCTCCACCTTAACATTTTCCCTGTCAAGTTCAACCAACAAAGCCCTACCAGTACCTGTTTCACCTTTTGAAAATCGCACAAAAACCAGCCAGCCATTAGGGTTATCTTTTAATGGATGAGAAAATCCAAGAATAACATCATGATCATAATCAAGTGTAGTTACAAAGGACCCTGAATGTGGACCAACATCAGCATAGTGGAATTTCGGAAAGTCATCTATTCGATGAATTTCAGGTACTCTTTCCCTATATCTTTGACCGGATTGATAAGGATTGATGGCAGAAGCTAGTAAATCTTCTAAGGTAATAAACCTTCTATTGGGTAAAAATTTGGCCACGTCTTCATTGGATAGTGGCAGATATTGATGTAACTTAACCAATTCAAGTTGGAATCCTTCAAATCCATTCTCAAATCCTGGTGTATAAATTGCTTGAAGGTCAGTATGAACTTGTACCCTAGTAGTCTCTTCAATATTTTGTTCGTTTGGAGAAATAATTCCTCTTACCATATGCCATTGAGCGTTACCATTGTCAGTCATATAAGTCCCAAATGAAATAAATTTTTCATCTGGATAATATTGATACCAATTACCACCACATTTAGAAGAAACATTTACAAGTGTTCCATCCTTAAACTCTAGAGTCTGATATTTATCATAATGACTAGAATCTCTCCCGCACCACCAATCTATAAATATCTCAACTATTCCACTTCCTTTAACTCTACTGTCTTCTACTTTATATTTATATTGGTCACTAGTTGCAGTTGCATAAAATCCAAGCGTTTCATTGGCAATTCCTGTAGCCCGAATAGCAACCTGTTCCGAGTCTAAAACAACCGTCTCTTTTTTATTACCTTCAGCTTTAACCATATCTTTTAACAAATTACTATAACTCTACAAAATATACCACATTCACATACAATCAGTCAAGTTTTTCTACCTTACCGCCACGCCTTCTACCTCTTTCAACACCTCAATCGCCCTCAACACCTGCTCATCCTCCTCGGTCGCCGGATCATCCTTAACCTCAACGTCAACCTCTAATCCATCTCCATGAATATTATCCCCGCTTGGCAACAACCACTCAGCAATGGTTACGTGTAAACCCGCACCACTTATTAAATCCTGGGCTTCCTGCACCGTACCTTTTCCAAAAGTTCTCTCTCCCACCAACTGCACACCCAATCTGTCTCGCATGGCTCCAGCCATAATCTCACTGGCACTAGCCGACCCCCTATTCACCAAGGCCACCACCGGCATACCAATCAATCTCCCCCTTCTACTCACCGTAAACGTCTCGGTTCTATCCTTACCCCGCTGTTGTACCACCACGCCGTCCGGTATAAAATCACTTACCAAGTCAATTGCTCTCTGTAAATACCCACCAGGATTATTCCTAAAGTCCACTATTACACCCGTAGCTTGTTGATCCAAAATCTCATCAACCGCCACCCTCCACTCTGGCAAAGTTCTCTCACCAAACTTCATTAATCTAATTAAAGCGGTTTTTCCATCACTTCCTACCCACTCAAGCTCCACCGATGCCACCACCACAGTGTCTCTTACTATCTCAATCTCCTCCGTGCTGTTAGCTCCTTCGTGCAAAATAGTCAAGGTTACAGGCGTACCTTGCTCACCCCTAATACTATTTACCGCCTCCAAAAGCCCAATCCCCACCGTATCTATATCCACCCCCGTTTTCTCATCCTTTATATGTAAAATCAAATCTCCTGCCTTTATACCCATTTTTATAGCCGGATTATTAGGCAAAGGCGCCATCACCGCCAATGTCTTGTCAATAAACCCCAGGGAAATTCCCACTCCGCCAAACTCACCAGACAAATCCTCTTTAGACCTTTGATTGTCAGTTGGTGCCAAAAAAGAAGTATACGGATCATCCAAAGCCGCGGTCATTCCTGCCACTGCTCCATACATCATCTTCTCCGCATCAAGCTTATCTGGCGATAAAAATTTATCTTCCAACCTATCCCACACCTGCCACATCAAAGACAGGTCAGCCTCTCTACCCCCACCACGTCCGTCATTCTGGCTTGTCCAGAATCCTACCCGTTTCTCTCCCACCCTTACCCCTACAAACAAAGACCCAAACATCAGACAAAGCACCAACAATGCTGTCCTAGTTTTCTGCAAATTTATTTTCATGTCTTATACCTTCTGCACAAAGGGAATTAGCGCCATATGTCTGGCCTTTTTTATCTCTCTAGTCAGTCTTCTTTGATGCTTCAAACACAAACCACTATAAACCCTAGCCACGATTCTCATTTTATTAGACAATCCAACCTTCAACCCCTCAATCTCTTTATAATTTGGTTCCGTCTTTCCCTTGCAGTATTCACAAGGCTTATTGGATTTTCTAATTTTCTTTTTTTGTACCGGTTTCCCCATGATTCTTACTTAATTTTATTAAAACGGAATATCATCATTAATATCCTCAGTCGTTACCTTCTTCACCTCTTTCGTCTCTTTCGTCATTCTGGCTTGTCCAGAATCCTTTTTTGCAACCGTTTCTCCATCCGGGTTAAATACTTCTTGACTAACTTGATTAGCATCAAATCCAGGATCTCCTCCTTGTGATCCGCTACTAGATGACCCATCTCTTGGTGCTCCCAAAGCAATCATCTCATCTATCACCACCTCTGTAGTCTGCCTATCTTCACCTTCTTTTGTCTGCCAATTCCTAGTCTGCAAACGACCTTGAACATAAACTTTTCTTCCCTTATGTAACATCTCTGCACAAATCTCGCCCAACTTGGCCCAAGCCACCAAACGGTGAAACTGAACATCTTCTTGCTTCTGACCATCCTTCCCTATCCAGTTCCTATTCGTAGCAATGCTAAATGTACAAACAGCCGTACTAGACGGAGTGTACCTAAGCTCCGGGTCACGAGTCAAATTTCCAATTAACATTACTTGATTTAAACTTTTA
>JAHJQJ010000048.1 GCA_018819325.1 Patescibacteria group bacterium | reverse complement strand
GAATACCAATTACCTGGAGAAGAGGTCAAAACAAAAACTCTACTTAAGATGGATGAAGAACAAAAACTACTCTATGACGTTATCCACAATCGTGCCTAACTTCTAAACTTCAAGGGTGTCCCATTGCGGAAGACAGGAAATATGATTTAGCAACAGATTCTGGACAAGCCAGAATGACGATTGTGGAATCGTCACTTGGCGATTTCGGAGACGCGGACTTCGCGGATGACGTTTACCTTGACCGTGCCAGGATAGGTTAGATTATCTCTTATTTGGTCGCGGATACTAGTGGCTAAAATTACTAGACCGTCGTCGGTTATTTTGTCTGGATGGACTATAACCCTAATCTCCCTACCCGCCTGAATAGCAAAGGCCTCTTTTACCTCTGGATTATCCATAGCAATTTTTTCTAACTGCTCTATTCTCTCTATATATTCTTCGATATTTTCTCTTCTAGCGCCTGACCTGGCGCCAGAGATGGCGTCGGCTATGTAAACAAGAATAGACTCGGTGGAGCTAAAGGGCACGTCTTCGTGGTGCTGTTCCACTGCGTCTATTACTGCTTTAGGAAGGTTGTGTTGTTTGAGTAGCTTGACACCCAACTCTACGTGACTACCGTCGCCCTCTAGTACCTTACCTATGTCGTGGAAAAGACAGCCAAGTTTAATGGTTTCTAGGTTGGCGCCAATTTCTTGGGCTAGCTTGGTACCAATTCTAACCACCTCTAGTGTGTGAGCTATCATATTTTGCCCGTATGAAGTTCTAAACTTGAATCTACCCAGAATGGAGATTAGTTCACGAGGAACGTTGAAAAGATTAATGCTCTGGCATAGTCTTCTGCCTTCTTGAAAAAGAACTTTTTCTAGATCTGCTTTAGCTTTTTCTACATACTCTTCGATTCTAGATGGTTGGATTCTGCCGTCTTTTATCAATCTTAACAAGGCTATCTTGGCAATCTCTCTTCTGGTGGAATTGAAACTTGAAATCTTTATCTCACCTGGAGTTTCATCCATGATTAGGTCAACCCCGGTTATTTTTTCAAAGGCTCTTATGTTTCTACCCTCTTTACCAATAACACGAGACTTTGTTTCTTCGTTTTCTATTTTTATGGTTGAAACGGTGTATTCCGAAACATAGTCTGTGGCTCCGGCTCTTATGGCTTCTACCAAGATTTCTTTGGCAGCGTCTTCTGCTTTAAAAGTGGCTTCTTCTTCTGCTTCTTTTATGGTTCTTGCTATATCTGCCCGACCACTTTTTTTTATCTGCTCCAAAAGTTCTGTTTTGGCCTCTGAAGAGGTTAGGGAGCTTAGTTTTTCTAGTTTTTTTGTTAGTTCTTCTTGTTTTTTCTTATATTGCTTTTTATCTTCAGTTAGAGATTCTGCTTTTGCTTTTAAATCTATTTCTTTTTTAGACAAATCTTGAGCTTTTTTGTCTAGTTTGACCATCTCGGCCAAGGCTTGGTTTTTTATGTTTATAGCTTCGTCTTTGGCTTCTAGAATTATTTCCCTAGCTTTAGATTGTAGATCTTGTGTTTTTTTCTTTAGTAATGGCATGTGTATAAATAATTAAAATAATGAACAAAGACACACTAAAGGAAAAGGTTAAAAACTTATTATTCTGCTAAAAAAGTGGTTGGGTTAAAGCTGATCATTTTTTACTTTTTGGTTGTCTTTGTAAGATTTCTATATTTTACTATTTTTGACTGACAAAAGATAGAGTTGAAACCCCTGTACATGAGAAAGCGTTGAAATTTATTTCTGGCTTTGAAGTCTTGTAGATCTGGTTTGTGTTTTTTTAGCAATTTTTCAATGGCAATTTCTTGAGATTCTTGGGTACAAATTTCTTTAATAGCACTGTCTATTAGCTCTCTTGGGGCACCCATTTGTAACAATTTTTGCTTTATAAAATATGGTCCGCGTAGTTTTGATTCTTGCTGAGTTTTAATATATACACCTATTAATTCTGGGTCATTTATTAAGCCAGCTTTTTCTAGTTTGGTGAGAATGCTGGGAATTAAGTTCAACGATTCCTCTGGGAATTTCCGCTTAATTATCTCTTTTTTTAAACGAGTTTCTATTTCTTTTTTGAACCTGTCTCTGTATCCTAAATATCTTAAGGCGGTCTGAAAGAGAGCTTTTTCTATATCACTTGGCATTGTCTATCTTGACCCAAATTTCTTTTTCTATTTTGGTGGCTAACTTGGGCTGTTTTTGAAGTTCTTTTCTGGCTGCTTCTCTACCCTGAGCAATGACTTCGCCTTTGTACTTTAAGAAGGCTCCGGCTTTTTGAATAACGTCTTGGTTTATGGCTTCGTCTATTAAACTACCTAGGTAGGAAATACCTCCGTCGTTTAAGATGTCTAGTTCGCAGGTTCTAAATGGTGGTGCAACCTTGTTTTTAACCACCTTGGCACGGTGACGGCTGCCTACAATTACGTCACCATCTTGGATGTTGCCAATTTTTCTTAAGTCAATTCTAATGGAAGCATAGAACTTTAAGGCTCTACCACCCGGAGTAACCTCTGGATTACCAAACATTACGCCGATTTTTTCACGCAATTGATTGGTAAAAATGATCATGCATTTTGATTTGTTGATGGAGCCAGCCAATTTTCTCATAGCCTTGCTCATTAGTCTGGCTTGTAGACCAATAACAGAATCGCCCATTTCGCCTTCTATTTCTGCCTTGGGGACCAAGGCGGCAACGGAATCGATGACCACGATGTCTACGCCACCGGAACGGATTAGAGTTTCGGTAATCTCTAAGGCTTGCTCACCAGTGTCTGGTTGGGAAAGTAAAAGCTCGTCTACATTTACCCCAATGGCTTTGGCTCTTTGGGGATCAAGAGCGTGCTCTGCGTCTATAAAGGCGACTACACCACCCTTTTTTTGAGACTCTGCAATAACGTGGAGACAAAGAGTGGTCTTGCCGCTAGCTTCTGGACCAAAAATTTCAATGATACGACCATATGGAAGACCACCAATTCCCAGAGCTAAATCTAAGCTAATGCAACCAGTGGATACGGCCGGGACTTTTTTGTTAACCCAGTCTTGGCCAAGCTTCATTATGCTACCTTCACCAAATTGTTCGTCTATTTGCTGCATGGCGATTTTGACGGCAGTTAGTTTTTCCTGTTTATTATCTTTTCTACTTACTGCTTCTCTATCTTGCTTCTTTTTTCTGGCCATTTTATTTTCGGGTTAATTACTGATTGATATTAATCATTATATGGGTT
>JAHJQJ010000047.1 GCA_018819325.1 Patescibacteria group bacterium | reverse complement strand
GATTCTCAAGTCTGTCAAGGATGCCAAAATGAAAAACACCCTTACTAATGAAGTTTGGGTTATGAGAACCGATCCTTCTAAAGATGTGGAAAACTTACTGAAAAAACTAAATTTGTCGTACTAATTTGAGCAAGTCAGGAAAGAGATATTCAGAGCCTAGTCGAAAATAATTTGGGGGAAATCTTTGGTTACGAAATAGTAACTAGTGAGTTCCAAATTGACAACTTAAGAATTGACACACTAGCCTACAATCCAGAGACAAACGCCTTTGTAATAATTGAGTACAAAAGAGATCAAAGTTTCTCTGTTATCGATCAAGGCTATGCATATCTTTCTATACTTCTAAACAACAAAGCAGACTTTATCCTGGAATACTTTACTAAAACCGGCAAGCATCTTGCCAAAAACGATATCGATTGGTCTCAATCAAAAGTAGTATTTTTAGCCAACTCATTTACCCAACATCAACAAACAGCCATCAATTTCAATGACCTGCCAATTGAACTCTGGGAATTTAAACTTTATGCCAATTCAACCATCACCTTTAACCAATTGAAATCAAGTAAAAACGCAGAAAGCATCAATATTATTTCCACAAACACCCAAGCAAAAAATATCGCCAGAGAAATCAAGACCTACACCATAAACGACTTAATTAAAAAAGATTGGGCAAATTCCATGGGCTTGTACGAAAAATTTAGTGAGCAAATATTACAAATAGACTCAAGAATAGAAGAAAACATAACCAAATCATATATTGGATACAAAGTAGGCAGAATGGTGTTTTGTTCTATTAATCCATACAAGTCAAAACTCGTCATCCATTTGTGTCGAACACAACCTAAAGACCTGCAAGATCCTGAAAATAAAGTTTCATATATCAAAAACAGCCTGAAGCGTTATAGTCAACACCTTAGTCAAATAACCGTAACATCCGAAGACGAAATTTTTTACACCAACTCAATGATCAAACAAGTTTTTAAAAAAACTTTTTCGGCATAAGCTGATACCTGTGAAAACGAAGCGAGTGCTAATTCCAGAAGATGATTTAAAAACTATATCATCTATATTTGAAGAACTAATAGGGTTGAATGTAGTGAGCTCATGTTAGGTTTAAACTATGAATAGCAAAGGAAACAAATTGACTTACATAATTATTTTTTTCTTGTTTGCCATTGGTCTCTCTGTTGTCTACTATGTTGTATCAATTTATCTCCCCAAAAAAGAATTGCTTAAAAATTTAGAAAAGGCACAAATTCAGGCAGAACTACAAAAACAAAGGGACGAAACAGAAGCGCTAAAAAATGAAAATGCCGAACTTCAAGAAGAATTGAAGAAAAACGACGAGCTAATCACAACAATAAAGAACGAATCAGACAAAAATGCTATTTGTGGGGAAGCAAATGATCTTTTGCTAGAAATAAAACAAGCCTGTGATATAAAACCATTTCCTGGAGTAGATGAGTGTATTGCAGAGACAGAAAGCAAACTGGAATATTTAGGTGAAGAAGACTATAAAAAATACCATATGGACACTAAAGTCGAAAACCTTAAAGATCTTAGGTCTCGTTACTTGCTTCTCAAAAGCCAGTGTGAAGAATAAAACCAACACTCACACGAAATTAATTATCAAAAATGTAGTAAGCTATTATTAGGTTAATAATTGTTTAAAAAACATGATTAGCATTTTACTAGGTGGTTTGTTTGGGGGAGTATTAAGAGGTTTATTGGGTATATCTAAAACTTTAGTAACTAAAAAGGAAGAGAGTATTAACTACCAGTGGTTTTTCTTAAACATTACCGTAGCCGCAGTCATAGGCCTATTGGCCGCTACTATGATGGGTGGAGACTTTAGAATTGCTTTACTGGCAGGTTACGCTGGTTCTGACCTACTGGAAGGCTTGTTTAAAATAAAGTTTGAAGAGCAGTTTAAGAAGATAACGAAGGGATAAATATAAACTGTCGAGTATACTAAACCTATGACTAATAAAAAAATGCAAATTCCCTTGACAAAACTTAAGGCAGTAATGCTTTATTTGGCCAATAACACAAATTCTAGACACGCAGGAAAAACTAATCGTTAATATGGAAAACAAGTGGAACATTTACTGCGATGAAACTAGGGTTGAAAATCTAGATTCTAAATATATGGTAATTGGAGCACTAATAGTTCCCCGTCAAGAAAAAGATAAAATTGTAGAACAAATTAAAAAACTCAAAAAACAATTTGGTTTTCACCAAGAAATAAAATGGAACAAAGTTGGAAGTAAGTATGACAAACTTTACAAGTCACTATTACTAAAATTTATTGAAAACAATTCCCTTACATTTAGAGCAATAATTGTAGACAAATCAAAAGTTAAGTTAGACACATACCACAATGGTGATGAAGAACTTGCCTTTTTTAAGTTTTACTACCTACTACTTAGAGAACTACTAGATAATAATAATTTATATTACATATTCTTGGATAAAAAACCAACCAGAGATAAAAACAGAGCTCGAGCATTGAAAGCCTTTTTAGATTCCCACCTTCTTTATAACAGAGAACAAAGCCAGGTAAAACACTTACAGGCATACGATTCTAGCGAAAATGTTTTAATACAGTTAAGTGATTTTCTAACAGGATTAGTTGGATATGCAAACAGTGAAAATAACCCAAAAGGCTACAAGAAAATACTATCACAATTTTTTCAAAAATCACTAATAGTCGACTTAACAAAAACTACAAGCAGAAATTCAATAAAAATTAACTTACTTAAATGGAAATCTAAAAAATGACAATTTTCAAATTACCTATTCTTGACTTAAAAATAGAGAGTGAGTTTCGTAAAATATTCAATAAAGTATTGTTGGCTGAAAAATTATCATTTGAGGGTTTTACTATTAAGTTATTCCCAGAAGATTTCAACCATATCTGCTATGAATATAAACGCGGAGGAATCTATAAAGAAAAATTTAGTTTAAGACGGGCAAGACGACTTTTATTAATTAAAGAAATTTGTGACGGAAGTATTCCTTACATACTTATTCACCAAATCACGAGGGATAATAAAAGTGTTTGCGTACTTTGTGAAAGTGCGGAATTTGCCATGTTTTTAACACCTAAAACATCTGATTCTGGCGATTATTTTAGAATGGGAACAATAATTGCTTATGGAGAAAAGATTGAATCCAAAATTGAAAAACAAAAAACAAACGGTAACTTAATAAAAAAAGCAAAAGAGGTATTTAACCATTGAAAAAGGTTGTTAGTTTCTGGGCCAACAACCTTTAAAAAGCCGACAGCTAAACTTCTGCTTAGCCTAACTATCATTATATACAACATTGTCAACACAAAATAGTAGTAAACTAATACACAAACCAACATGGCCAATAAAAAATGAGGTGAACATCTTTATAAAATGAATAAAAGCTATAAATTTTTTGTTGGACTTACAATCTTAATATTAGTAGTTGTTCTCCTGTCTTCCGCACTTTTCTCAAAGACAAGCCTTTGTCCTTAAAAGTGTGCCTGAATAACTAGGCTTTTTCGCAAACTGGGTGTCCCGTTGGTAGAATTTAAGAATGTTTGTAAGGAGAAAGAGGAACAAGAGTGGTAG
>JAHJQJ010000046.1 GCA_018819325.1 Patescibacteria group bacterium | reverse complement strand
TCAGACAATCAGTTTGCTGAAGTCTTAAGAGAAGAAGAACGCAAGTTATTTAAAAAAATTAGAAACTACGACCACCGAAATGGCTCGTGTCGGAGATAGCTTAATTTCGGTATCATTATTCAATTAGGTAGGACTGATATATTCTCACCACACGTTACTGGGGGTGCTGTTGATGTGGCATTAATCTATCTTAAAAGCAAAAAACTTGTAGATGTGGGGAACAATTTTACTTATGATGATTCGGCTAAAACTTACTATTCCAAATTAACCAAAATCCAAAAAGAGAATCGCCAGCTATTAATAGATATTATGACCAATGTAGGGTTTGTAAATTATCCGTATGAGTGGTGGCATTGGTCTTATGGTGACAAATACTGGGCATACATAAAAAAGAGAAGGTTTGCAATTTACAAAACCTTAAAGATGCTGAAATAAATTCAGCATGACAAGAGTAGTCATCCTGAACTTGTTTCAGGATCCATCCAAGAATGCTATCCTAGTATCATGAAGAAAATAATTTTCTGGTTGTTAATATTTCTAATCCCCACCCAACTAGGTCTTCACTTCTGGCCAGACTTTAGTTATGTTGCAGGTTTCAAAATCGACTATCTATCCCCCACCATTTATTTAACCGACCTAATCTTGATTGTTTACTTAATCTTCTCTTGGAAAAAGCCAGCTATAAATCCATTATTTTTTATTTTAATTATCATAAATATTTTCTTCTCCACCCAACCTTTACTAAGTCTATTCTTCTGGAGCAAGTTATTCCTATATTTACTATTATTCCTTTCTCTGTTAGAGGTTCGTAACCTCAAAAAGCTTATTTATACTCCCCTACTAGCCTCAACAATTCTTGTTATTCTAATTCAGTTTGTTCAACTATATTTACAAAAATCCATTGGTGGCCCGTTATATTTATTGGGTGAACGCGCCTTTAACTTCTACACTCCCAACATAGCCAAATTAAACCTAACCAATCTAGGAATAATAATCCGCCCCTACTCTATATTTTCACACCCCAACTCTCTAGCCGGTTACCTATTAATAGTCCTAGTAATTCAAAAATGGTCAAAACCAATTAAAGCACTTATCTCGGTCGCAATCGTCCTCACCTTCTCTAAAGCCGCTATTCTTACTCTAATTTTTCTTCAGATTAAAAATATTAAAATCTTAAGAAAAACCATTGTTGTTGCCCTACTAGCTGGACTTCTTCCTCTTCTGGTCATCTTTACCAACATCAACTACATACCAGGTGATTCTTTTCTAACCAGAGCTTACATGGGTTACCCAACACTAGAAATTATTAAACAAAACTTCTTTACCGGCACCGGCCTAAGAGCCTTTATTCCTTCACTAGCAAAACACCTTAGCCCTTCTTACTTAAGCCACTCCTCACTTCAACCAGTCCACAGCCTACCCTTATTAATGCTTAGTGAATTAGGAATTTTTGGACTAGTGCTATTAGCAACTATTATAAAAAAATCCGAAAATCCTTTACTAATTCAAATATTGTTCGTAGTTGCTCTAACAGGCGCCGTTGATCATTACTGGTGGACATTACCTCAAAATCAACTTATACTAATCCTCGCCCTCGCCCTAATCTCTCACCGTCATTCCCGCGCAGGCGGGAATCTATACAAATCAAATGCAAAAAATAAATAATCTAAACATCTACACCGACGGTGGCTCTCGTGGCAACCCCGGCCCCGCCGCCATTGGCGTTTACGCGCACCCTCTTTTCCAGCTCTCTGAACCCATCGGCGAAACAACCAACAACGTAGCAGAATACACAGCCCCCATCAAAGCCTTAGAGTATCTAGTAAAAAATAATATCCAAGCCAAACAAATAAACTTTTATTTAGATTCAGAGCTAGTAGTAAAACAAATCAAAGGAGAATACAAAGTAAAACAACCCCATCTTCAAACCCTTGCTCTTCAAGCTCATCAGTTGCTTAGGCAACTAAAATCTTCTCAAATAAGTTTTCATTACATTCCTCGCGAACAAAACAAACTTGCCGACGCGCTTGTAAATCAGGCCTTAGATACACACTCCAAATAAATATTTTTTTTATCTAATTTCCTTGTGGAAAACTAATGTTCCCTTTGAACCTAGGTTTTCATGTGAGCTACGTAAGAACAAAAACACAAATTAACAAGCATAAAAATATTTATTATCTAAACCTAAATTCTCAATTCCAAAAACGTCATAACCAACAATTGTCATTCTGGCTTGTCCAGAATCTAAACGCTATACTCTACTTATGACTTCTGCCCATAAGCCAGTTTTTCTAGTGGTCTCAAATAATCAAGACATTGTCCAGCTGGTAAAAGAAATTCTTTTGTCAAGCAACGTCACCGTTAAAACCTCGTTACCCTCAGAAATAGATAAACTAAAACTAGATAAAATACATTACCTGATTTTCTTTCTTCAAAGAAATTTATTAGACCAAGACACCACAACTTCTCTTATCAATCTTTATGATCTAGCAAAAAACCATCAAAGCAAAATTGCCATAGTTGACATCCACAAAAACCAAATTCAAGAAGATGAGGTAGAAAGAACTTTTCAACTACTAAATCAAGTATCAGCTGGCTCACCACGGTTTAGATACATTCTTACTAAGGATCTCTTCCAAGACAAAGACAACAGAAATACTTTTTCACTTGAACAGGATATGCAATTAGTAGCTACTACAAAAAAAATCAAGATTTCTTCAAAGGGAGAAAACTTAATATACCCACTAAATCTAAAAGATTTAATCGCCGCAGTTTTAAAATCACTTTTCTTGGAAAGAATGGCTGGACAAAAACTAACAATAATAGGGGATCCAATAAAAGATTTAGAACTATCCTACATAATAAAAGATGAATTAGAAAAAACAGACTCCACGCTTAATATAGATACCACAGCAAAAGATATTATTCCGCTAGCTTCAACCCTCAACGCCTCGGCAGAGTCTAGAGCTCTATTAAAATGGTTACCATCAGACACAAACGAAGAAAGCTTAAAAAGAAAAATTTATAAACTTGTAAACGAAAAACCAATAACAAAATACTCAACTCCAATAAAGGTAAAAAACATTAAGCCTCCAAAAAAAATCAATCTCCACAAAACTGAAAAAAAATTTCTCATATCCATTCCTGTAATTCTAATTTCCATTAGCGTTACCGCCTTTTTAATAATTAGTTTAATCTACACTCTTCTTTTAAGTGCTAGTTTAAAAAAAACTAAAAACTCCTTTGATTATCTAAACAAAGGTAATACAGAAGAAGTAAGTAAGGATATTCAATCAGCTTCTAAATATCTTCAAGCAGGGGAGGACGTTAGTCGCTATATACTGCCAGTATATAAAGTTATTTCTCCAGAGCTAATCATTAACATAAATAACTTTTCAAGTTTATTAAAACACTCTCAGTTAACCATTCAGTCTATAAACGAAAGCTATCAACTAGCCAACAATCTTTATCACGACCTATTCACACCATCAGGGATCAGCACCAGTCTAGATATAAGCACAGCAATTCAGTCTAGACTTAGAACCATTCATCAAGAGCTTTCTCAAATAGAAATTATTTCTCAAAATCACACCCTCCCCAGTTTTTTTAGTCAAAAGCTAAAAGATATAGATTTTGCCAAAAAAATAAATATTTTAAGAAACCAAACAGCTCAAAGTCTAAAACTACTAGAGGCATTCTCAGGTATACTAGCAAATTCCAAGACTCAGTACCTTGCTCTGCTGGTACAAGACAGCAACGAGTTAAAAAGTACAGGTGGTACCATTAGAGCTTTAGTTTTAGCCAACGTAGAAAATCAAAAAATCATCAACATTCGCATTCTTTCTCCCGGCCAAATTGACCAGCAAATGGTTGGCTCAATACCTTCCACACCAATAATCGAGATCCTAACCGGGCAACCCAACCTATCATTTACCAACTCCAACATATCTCCCAACTTTATTGCCACCTCTCTTATGGTAGAAAAATTCTTAAAAAACTCAGTTAACTTTACTCCAGATTTAATCATCGGTCTAACTACTCAAACACTTGAAGACTTGAACAAAGAAACTGGTTCAACACAACAACTTCATCAGGAACTAGCGAACAGCGCTATAAATCACACAGCTAGCCAAATCACAGTCTCCTTACTAGAAAAAATCGTCGCTGATTTACAAACTCAAACAACTCCTTTAATCAATCTTGTTAGACCAGTCATCAGTACTTTAAATCAAGACAACCTGCGTGTCTGGTTTAAAGATCCAGTTAAAGAAAGCTCAATAATAAACTATTCACTAGCTGGTAATATATTCAAGGATAACTGTCATCCACTACTAAATCAAAACGGCTGTTTCTCAGATATCGCTTTTTTAGCAGAAAGCAACCTAAGCGTTGCTCCATTCAACTATTATCAAGAACGTCAACTACAACATCAAGTAACCATTCAAGATCAATCAATCATGCATTCGTTTATATTAGATTACAAATACGAATCAATTCCAGATCAAATAAACAGAGACTATCAAGCTTTATATCAAATTTATCTTCACCAAAACGCCCAATTCATTAGCCTAGAAAAAAACAATCAAAAAATGGAAATAACAGTAGAAAAAGAAGTAAGCAACGACTTAAGTTTATTTAAGATTCCTTTATCACACAAACCAGAAGGTAGTGTTTCAGTAAAAATAAACTTTATTGTTCCAGGAATCGTATCTCCAACCAATACTCAAAATTTTGCCTACTCTCTAAAAACATACCACCAGCCAGGTACCAATATGCAAAACAATCAGGTCATTATAAATCACCCTTCAAGCCTTACTGTTTCCAGTTTAACTTCATCGGCCACCATTAGTCCAGAAAAAATAATCTATCAACCGTTAACGGGCTCAAACATCAACTCCATTTTTGGTATACAGTTTGCTTCTCAGCTCTAGGTAGGGTAAAATACTTAAAATCATGGCCACTAAAATAACCCTAAAAGCAGACAAAAGAAAAATTCTAGGCAGAAAAGTTAAGTCTCTAAGATCACAAGGTATTCTTCCTGTTAATCTTTTTGGTAAAGGTGTAAAGAGCCAGTCTCTTCAAGTCAAAACAAAAGATTTTACAGATACCTTCAAAAAAGCTGGTGAGACTAATCTTGTCTATGTTGAAACAGGTGCTGATAAAGAACTTCCAGTTTTAATATCAAACATTCAAGTACATCCAGTAACTTCCAAATACCTACACGCAGACCTCTACCAAGTAGATCTAACCAAAAAAGTTACCGTTAACGTACCTGTGAACCTAATAGGGGAAAGCCCTGCGGTCAAAGATGGCGCCGTGCTAGTTCAAACTCTAAAAGAACTAGAGGTAGAAGCGCTACCTACCAGCATTCCAGAATCTATAGACTTCGACCTCTCAGGTCTTACAGAGATAGGGGATAGCTTAAAAATCTCAGACACCAAAGCCTTCAAAGGCGCCGATATTATTCAAGACAAAGAAACAGTTGTTGTTCAAATTCAAGCCCAAAAAGAAGAAGAAATAATAGAAGCCCCGGTAGAGGAAGAAGAACCAGTCGAAGGCGAAGAAGCTAAGCCTGCAGAGGGCGACGCCAAACCAGAAGAATCAGCCGAAGCCAAAGAAACCAAACCAGAAGATCAGAAAGAGCCCTCAGAAACCAAACCAGAACCCAAAAAATAAAATTATCTTAATCGTTTCAGATCCTCATCAATCATCAAAATCATTCTTTGCAACATCTCTATATCTTGTTCGTCGGCATACTAGTCGATTTTGTGTGGTACTATTTAGTTAAGATGGATGGATTACAGATTGTTTTAGGTCTCCTTGATTACTTGGGTTTAACCAAAGAGGCTGTCGTTCCACTATTAATTTTCGGTTTCATAGGATATCTTTTATTAGTCAGAAAAATTGATAGTAAAATTAATCCACTAACCAAAGCTATTCAAAAACTAAATCACGCTGTTGTAGAACTACAAACATTCTTAAGGGTAAAATACACATCCGTTAGTTTTGAGCACAGAATATCACCATTTAGTAAAAGTATGAGCCCAATTGTTTTAAAACCACAATATAAACATTTTGTCAAACAACCAGGGATTATTAAGCAAGTTACAGATAAAGAAGACGATTTAGTTAACTGGCTAAAAGGGCAAAAACCGTCAACTGGATTAGACGCTCAGAGAGAAATTAACCATCTAATTGAAAGTGGGCAGGTAGAAAAATTCCTAAACCTAAAGAAGTACAAGAGTTATGTTTATCAGAAAGGGAGAACCTTAATAGACGCAAATGGAATCTTAGCTGTTTATCTTTACGAAGCAATAATTCCTAAAGTAATTAAGCCTTAAACGTTACCCTAAAACTGGATAATTTTTTTCTATCCACTCATGCATTTTTTTCAAACATTTTTCTACTCTCACTTTTTCCTCAAAGGTTCCACCAGCAGCTCTATCATGTCCACCGCCAAGACTCATTCTTCCTGACTTGCTCAAATTAGTACGACAAATTTAGTTTTTTCAGTAAGTTTTCCACATCTTTAGAAGGATCGGTTCTCATAACCCAAACTTCATTAGTAAGGGTGTTTTTCATTTTGGCATCCTTGACAGACTTGAGAATC
>JAHJQJ010000045.1 GCA_018819325.1 Patescibacteria group bacterium | reverse complement strand
TTCTTTTTTGCTTGGCAAATGATGAATTACAGCCACCGCAAAAACCTTGTCAAATTTTTCTAAATCATTCCATGTATTCTCATTAGTAATATCTCCAACAATAAATTTACAGTTTTTACCCCCATATCTTTCCCTTGCCAACCCAATTAATTTTTTAGAAAAATCAATTCCTGTATAATTATAATTCGGGCCAAACTTTTGCAACAATCTACCCTCACCACAGCCAATGTCTAACACACGATCTTTATTCTCAATACTCTTAGCCCACCTTTCCATTTCGGGCCACAAAGACCTTGTCTTAATATAGTGTTTGCTAATATCGTTATATACTTGCTTCAAGCTATTTTTCATGAAAACTCTAAAAAACATAATTCAAGCTAATTTTACTAAATTAAAGGGGGAAACTCTAAGCAAACTTAAGCGCGCCTGGGCTAAAGAGATTGGTTTTATTCCCAAAAATTCTCAAGTTCTTAAAATCTACAACCAATTACTTAAGGAAAAAAAGATAAAACCCTCAATCCATTTTAAGTCGCTTCTCATCACCAGAAAAACCAGAACTCAATCTGGAGTAGCCCCCATGGCCGTCATGACCAAACCATTTGCCTGCCCCGGCCAGTGTATCTACTGCCCTCAAGAAAAAGACATGCCTAAGAGTTATCTATCCGACGAACCAGCCGCCCAAAGAGCTAAAAAAGTAAAATTCAACCCCAAACTACAAATTAAATCTCGTCTTAAACAACTAAAAGCCACCGGACACACCACAGACAAAATAGAGATAATCGTCATCGGTGGCACCTTTTCAGTTTATCCCAAAAATTACAAACTTAAGTTTTTCAAAGCAATTTTTGATACTTTAAATAATCAAACAAGTAAAAATTTACAACAAGCTCAAGAAATCAATGAAACCGCTAAGCACAGAGTCGTTGGCATCAGTGTAGAAACCAGACCAGATTGGATATCAGCAACGGAAATAAAACTCTTAAGAAAACTTGGCGTTACCAAAATCCAGCTGGGTGTTCAGGCCTTTGATGAAAAAATATTAAAAAAAATTAACAGGGGTCATTCCTTAAAACCAGTTGCTCAAGCTACCAAATTATTAAAAAATGCTGGCTTTAAGATTTGTTATCACTTCATGCCCAACCTGCCCAGCTCCACCCCCAAAAAAGATCTTAGTATGGCAAAGATAATGTTCCAAGATCCTCGTTTCAAACCAGACTACTTAAAAGTCTACCCCGTTCAAGTTATTCCCGGCACTAAGCTCCACACCCTTTTTAAAGCAGGCAAATTCAAGACTTATCCAGATGATGTCCTTAAACAAGTATTAAAAAATATTAAAAAAATTACCCCACCATGGATAAGAATAGACAGGTTAGTTAGGGACATATCCAAACAGTGGATTAGCTCCGGAACTTTAAAAACCAACATTCGCCAAATTATTCTTTTAGAACTTGCAAGGGAAAACAAAACCTGTCAGTGCATTCGTTGTCGAGAAATCAAAGATCTCCCTCTTGTCATTCCCGCGCAGGCGGGAATCTATGCAATCAAAAAAATTATCATAAATACTCTTGGTGGTCAAGAATATTTTTTAAGCTTTGAAGACAAGGGTAAGCTTTACTCACTACTTCGTTTACGTCTTCCAAACAAAAACCAAACAGTTATTTTTAAGGAACTAAAAAATGCCGCCATCATCCGCGAGGTTCATACTTTTGGCTCTGCCATGGCTTTAAAGGAACACCAGTCAACCAAAACCCAACATCAGGGTTTGGGCAAAAAGCTTGTTAAAAAGGCAGAAAAAATATCCCAAAAAAATGGTTTTAAAAAACTTGCCGTTATCTCCGCCATTGGTACCAAAGAATATTACAAAAAACTAGGTTTTTATCCAGAGGGTTTATACATGACCAAAGATATATAATTTATTTATTATGAAAAAAAAAGAGCTTCCCGTAAGAGAGATTATTTTTGGTTTAGAAGACGGAATAGTCTCGACCTTGGGGGTTTTGGTTGGCATAGCTGTGGGTACAAACAACAAATCATTTGTAATCCTGTCTGGCCTAGTAATTGTTATTGTAGAAAGCCTTTCCATGGCTGCTGGTACCTATCTTTCTAACAAATCAGAACTAGAACTCCATCTTTCCTCAGACAAAAAACACCCCCTACTTTCTCTCTTTCACTGCCACTCATCCTTACCCATAAAAGAATCTTTCTACATGGGCATCTCTTATATCTTAGGTGGTTTGGTTTCCCTTTCTGGCTTCTTTTTTCTTGACCCCTCAAACGCCATCCTGGCCGCCATACTTTTATCTTCCACCACCCTCTTTATCATGGGTTTTATTAAAGGTAAGTTGGCTCAGATAAACCCTTTAAAGTCTGGTTTAGAGATGGTCTTGGTCTCCGCCTCCGCCTCGTTCATCGGCTATATAGTAGGTAAAACTGCCTCCGTTTTATTAAGTAAACTATGAAAAAATTATTTCTCGGTTCAGGTTTACTATTAATCTTTTTACTACTAATCCTTTTTAATCAAAAAAAAGCTCAAAGGGAGATCTTTTTGTCACAAACTCCTGTTTATAAAATTGCCCTAGTTAAACTCCCATTAAACGCCTCCGCCAATGAACCAGTAGAGTTTGTCTGGAACATAACGGCTCCAGACACCGCCACCACTCCCACTACCACCATTTACTATAGTCCAATTAGTTCTCCTAGTGCACTAACCATCAAGGACTCACCTTCAGCCGTAGGTTACTCTAATTGGCTAACCGATTATTTAAGCGGTAATTTTTTCTTACCAGATACATTTTCCGCCACAGCCAGTTTTTTAAAAGGTACGATTTTTTACCGAGCTTATGCCAAGGTTGGCGACCAACATCTATGGTCAGAAGAAATCAAATTAACAGTTAATTGACACCATGGCCAAAAAAAAGTTCTCCCTTTTCTTTTTCCTTCTAATCTTATTTCTTACTATTTTAGCCACCATTCTGCTTGGTGCCAGAGCCATATCAAATTAGCAAACCAGTCACTTATCTGCTAAAATACTCTCATGTTAAGTCCTAATAATCTAGTCCCTTTAATTACCCTAAAAGAAGGGGTAATTTATCCTCAAACCGAGGCTATTTTAGCTTTTGGTCGTGACACCTCTATTGCTGGCATCAACATTGCGGTAAAAACCAACAGCCTGGTTTGCTTTGTTTCTCAAAAATCCATTACAATAGAAAATCCGCAAATAAACGACCTCTATCAAGTTGGTACCGTTGCCGAAATCATAAAAACCCTGCCGGTAAACAACGAACTTCATGTCTTAGTCAAGGGCTTATACAAAGTCAAAATCCACATCGTTGAAAACAAAAACAGGGCTCTAGTGGCCACAGTCACTCAAATTCCAGACCAATATGTAGAAAGAAAAGAACTTACAGCTCTAAGTAACCATGTTGTTAATCAAATCAAAAAAGCCCTAAACCTTGGTAAGGGGAACATAGACCCAGCCTCTTTTTTAAGAATCATCAACTCCTCAAATCCAGTCAGCATCTCTTATCAAGTTGCCTCGGTCTTGGTCATTAAAAACAATCAAAAGCAAACGCTTCTAGAAGAAAATAATCTCGAAAAACGTCTAATGCAAATAAGTGAACATTTAGGAGAAGAAATAAAAATTCTTCAAATAGAAAGAAAAATTGCCAGTAAAACCCAAAAAAAGTTCGACAAAAACATGAGAGACAACGTTTTAAGAGAAAGAATGCGTACTATTCAAAAAGAGTTGGGTACAGGCAAGGATGACGATGACGATATTAAAGAATTAAGAAAAAAAATAAAGCAAGCCAAGCTTCCAAAAGAAATTGAAAAAAAAACCACCAAGGAACTTAAGCGTTTATCAAAAATCTCCATTCACAGTCCAGAATCTGGCTATATTCGCGCCTGGATCGAAATAGTCACAGAACTACCTTGGCATCGCTTCAACAATGGTACTTACTCAATTAAAAAAGCCGAAAAAATACTAAACCAAGATCACTACGGTTTGGAAAAAGTTAAAGAAAGAATATTAGAATACATCGCTGTTCTAAAATTAAGAAGCAAGAAGCAAAAAGCAAACCAACCCACAAGCTCCTTACCCACCATTCTATGTTTTGTTGGTCCACCTGGTGTAGGCAAAACTTCTGTTGGCAAATCTATAGCCAAGGCTTTAAATAGGAAATTTGTTAAAATGTCTCTAGGTGGAGTCAGAGATGAGGCAGAAATTAGGGGTCACCGACGCACCTACGTTGGCGCCATTCCAGGCAGAATAATTCAATCAATTAAAGAGTGTGAAAGTAGCAACCCCGTCTTCATGTTGGACGAATTAGACAAAATAGGTAATGACTTTAGGGGAGACCCAGCCTCCGCTCTTTTAGAAGCTCTAGACCCAGAGCAAAATTATGCTTTTAGAGATCACTATTTAGATATTCCCTTTGATCTTTCTAAGGTTCTTTTTGTCACCACAGCCAACATCCTAGATACCATTCCTCCAGCCTTAATGGACAGGTTAGAAGTCATTCAATTCACTGGTTACACAGAAGACGAAAAGTATAACATCGCCAAGAAATACCTTGTTCCCAAGCAACTAGACAATCATGCCTTAGAAAAAAAAGATATAAAAATACCAGCAGACATTTTAAGAACAATAATTAGCCACTACACCAGAGAAGCGGGGGTAAGAAGTCTAGAAAGAGAGATAGCCGCCATTTTAAGAAAAACAGCCAAAATCAAAGTGAGTAAATCCTCGACCTCGAATCGGGACGATACTCTTAAGCTTACCAAGCAAAAACTAACACGTTTTTTGGGGCCAAGAAAATATAACCACACTTTAAAAGAAGAAATTCCTCAGCCAGGTATAGTCACTGGTTTAGCCTATACTCAAACGGGCGGAGACATTCTTTTCATAGAGGTGGCCATAATGCCAGGCAGTGGCAAGATTAAGTTAACCGGTCAGTTGGGTGACGTTATGAAAGAATCAGCTCAAGCCGCATATTCCTATGTTAAGTCTCACCAAAAGCAACTTGGGATAACCCAAAAAACAATCGCCACTTCAGATATTCACATTCACGTTCCAGAGGGTGCCATACCCAAAGACGGTCCTTCTGCTGGCTTAGCAATTACTACCGCTATTATCTCCGTCTTTAGCAATAAACCAGTTAAGAAAAATCTGGCCATGACGGGTGAAGTAACCTTAAGGGGTAGGGCCCTAGAAATAGGTGGAGTCAAGGAAAAAGTCATCGCCGCCCATCGCAGTGGCATAAAAGAAATTATCTTGCCAAAATTCAACAAGAGGAGTTTAATAGACGTTCCAGACAAAGTCAAAAAAGATCTCAAGTTTCACTACGTTTCTTCTATGGACGAAGTAATCAAGATAGTTTTCTCTTCCTCAAAATAGTTCCACCAATAAAAACGGCAAATATACCAAAAATTATCGCCACCGGCACTCCTTGCCACTTCCAAATAATTTCCTCTGGCCTCAAGTTTTCCAACAATATCCTTATTAATCCATACCCAATTAAATAACTTCCAGCTATCTTCCCAGTTGCCTTTTCTTTCTTTCCTATCCTCCATAAAAATATAAATAATAATAGGTTTAGTCCTGCTTCCCAAGCAAATAACGGTTCACCATTTTTTCCATAAAGCTCTCCATTTACCCAATTTCCTAGTCTACCAATTGCTTGTCCTAAAGGGACACCAATTACCGCTATATCTATTAATTTTGAAAATCCTTTTTTATTAAGCCGGCAAAAAAGTAACAATCCAACTATTCCACCAATAATCGCTCCCCAAATTCCTAATCCCCCCTCCCACAAAAACAAACTCTTTAAATAATTAAAGCGGTAGTATTCTTGCCATAAATCAACCACATGATATGCCCTTGCCCCAATTATTCCTCCAACCAAAACCCACCAAAAAGCTTTTTCAATTAATTCCTTTTTTATTCCTACACGCTTTGCATACACAATCGATACCTGTAAAGCACTAAGTATAGCGACCCCAATTAAAAACCCATACCAATGAAAACTAATCATTGAAGCATCTTCAATAGCCCTTTTGTTGTTACTATCTTTATTTTATCTTCACTTCTGTTTTTTACCTCTACCCCGCCTTCCTTTAAGCTCTTTTCACTCACAACCACTCTTAACGGACAACCAATTAAATCTGCATCAGCAAATTTAGTTCCAGCAGATACTTTTCTGTCATCCCACAAAACCTCCGTAACCCCAAGTAACTGTTTATACAATTTTTCAGCCATTAACGTTTCTTCACCCAAACTAACCAAATGTATTCTAAACGGAGAAACTATTTTAGGCCACAAAATCCCCTTTTCGTCACTAAACTTCTCAACCAGCGTTCCCATGGTTCGGCTAATTCCAATTCCATAACAGCCCATTACCGGATATCTCCTTTCCCCTTTTTCATCGGTATATTGCAGATTAAAGTCTTTGGAGTACTTGTATCCCAAATCAAACACATTTCCCACCTCCGACGCCCTATCTTTTAAAAGCTTTTCCTTTTTACAAGCTGGGCAAGTATCTCCGGCTTTTACTTTAGCAATTCCAATATTTACGCAAAAATCACAATCAGGGCAATACAAAATATCGTCCTCACCCGCATCGGTCAAGACCATAAACTCGTAAGAAACTTTGTCGGTAAAACTACCCCCAGAAGCCTCGGTTACCTTAGCTATCAACCCCAGTCTCTTAAAAACCTTTAAATATGCCTCTTTTACTTTTTTATAGTAATCTTCAAAGTCTTTCTCTGTTTCGTGCCAAGAGTACATATCTTTCATTAAAAACTCTCTTCCTCTTAAAATGCCAGACTTGGATCTTAACTCATCTCTAAACTTCCATTGAATATGGTAAATACTAGTTGGTAAATCTCTGTACGACTTAATAAACTCTCTCATCAAAGGTGTCACCACCTCTTCTTGACTTTGTCCCAAAGCACAATCCTTACCGGTTCTACTTTGAATTTTAAACAACACATCTATATTGTCCCAACCACCAGTCTTTTTCCAGATTTCTGCTGGGTGCAACATGGGCATCAAAATCTCCTGCCCACCAACCTTATCCATTTCTTCACGCACCACTTGGCTTATTTTATTCAATACTTTTAAACCAAGAGGTAAATAGGTATACACCCCCGCCATTAGTTGACGCACAAAACCTGCCTGCACCAACAGCCTGTGATTGGTAGTGTCTGCATCCTTTGGCGCGTCTTTTAACGGTTTAATTATTGTTTGGCTCATTCTCATACCTTGTTATTATACAATGTTCATATGGTTAGAATCGGCATTATTGGAACAGGCTTTGGGGTAAGAAGCATGATTCCTACGTTTAAAAAAATAAAAGGTTGTCAGGTTGTGGCCCTTGCAGTCACAGATCTTAAAAAAACCAAAAAAATAACTTTAGAAAACAATATCAAGTTTGCCTACGATAACTACCAAGACTTAATTAAAAATCCACAGGTGGACTTAGTCTGTAACCCAACTCCCAGCCACCTACATCTTGAAATTGGTTTACTGGCTATAAAACATAAAAAACATCTTCTACAAGAAAAACCAGCTGGTTTAAACTCTAACCAAATAAAAAAACTTGTTAAGGCATCTAAAAAATCCAAGAAATTTATTGGTGTTAACCACGCTTCAAGGTTCAACCCAGTTACCTTAAAAATCAAAAAACTAATCGATTCTGGTGTTCTTGGACAAATTACCTCCATATCTATTCATAATTATGTCAACTACGGTAGTTTCAAAGACGCTACCTATACTTGGTGGGATGATCACAAAAAATCAGGTGGTCAGACCGTTTTAGGTTACGGTACCCATCTGATTGACCTAGCTAGATATCTAACAAACTTCCCCAGACTAGAAAAAGGTTTTTTGCACGATCAAATTATTAGTAAAACACAACCAGACAAAATAACTGGTAAACACAAAAAAGTTACTTCACCGGATCAGTTTAGAGCCAATATTAAGTTTAACAACCAAATCAACGTTTCTCTTTTTGCCACCCTTTACTCCTTTGGCTACAACAACTTCGAGTTAAAAATCTTAGGCACCAAGGGCATAATTTTCTACGACGATTTAAATGGTTTACAGATCTCCACAGATAACAGCCAGCCACTTCAATTAATTAAAGTTCAGGATCATTTATCAGACATCAAGGTGGGCCGTTCATTTGTATCCAAGTCCTTTAAGTTTTTAGCAGAAAATTTAATTAACCACCTAAACGGTGATAATAAAAAGTTTGAGTACTGCACCCTACAGCAAGCATGGGAAAATCAGCAAATACTAGAAAAAATATGCAAATAACCAAAGCTTCAGGATTGCCAGAAGAATTCAGCGAAAAAAAACTCTTAAACTCAATTAAAGTGGCTGGTGTTCCAGAAGACGTAAGTAAAAAAGCTCTTCAATTGGTTAAAGACAAACTTTCATCAGACACAAACACCAACATAGTTCACGAATTAGTCTCACAATATCTTCACCAACACTCCGATCCTTTAAGTCAAATAAACTATAATCTTAAAAGGGCAATTTTTAAGCTGGGTCCAACCGGTTATCCATTTGAAGAGTTTGTGGCAAAGGTTTTACAACAGTTTGGCTATCACACCAAGGTGGGTGTAGTGCTAGAAGGTAAATGTATTAGTCACGAAATAGATGTTCTGGCCAAAAAAGATAACCAGGTTTTTTACATTGAATGTAAGTTTCACAACAGACCGGGTTTAAAAACAGATGTTCAAGTAGCTCTTTACACCAACGCTAGATTTCAAGACATAGAAAGTAACTCAAAGGATGCTAGTACAACCCATCGTTCTTGGCTAGTTTCCAACACCAAGATCACCAAAGACGCCACCAACTACGCTAACTGCCAAAACATGAAACTTACCTCTTGGAATAGTCCAGGCAAAGAAAGCCTGTTTCACTTAGTGGCTGATTCTGGTCTTCACCCAATTACTGCACTTAGCTCACTTTCACCAGATCAAGTAAAGATACTTCTTAAACAAAACACAGTTACCTTAAGAGATCTAACCCATTTGTTAAAAAACAATCAGCTTACAGGTTTACTTTCAAAAGAAGTTGTGAAAAAAATCAAGGCAGAGATCAACGCAATCTTTCCATGAATTCTTGCGAGGGTATTTTATTAATAGACAAACCCACTGGCTTAACCAGCCACGACGTGGTGAACGTAGTTAGAAAAAAAATTGGGGTAAAAAAGGTAGGGCATACCGGCACCCTAGATCCACTAGCCACCGGTCTTCTAATTATCTTGGTTGGTCGTCGGTACACCAAAAAACAATCTAAATTTCTCAAACAAAATAAGCAATACCAGGTAACCATCAAGCTAGGGGTAGAAACAGATACTTACGACTCAGACGGCGAAATAGTTGGCAAATCCCCTCCAGCCAGTGTAAATAAAATCACCAAGCAAGACATTGTTACAACCCTTAAAAAATTTCAAGGCGAAATTAACCAAACCGTGCCACCCTTTTCGGCCGTAAAAGTAGATGGCAAAAAACTTTATCAACTTGCCAGGCAAAAAAAAGAAATTAAGAAACTCCCAGTAAAAAAAATCATCATAAAAAAAATCAAGCTAATTTCATTCAACAACAAAACCTTTGAGACTGAGTTATTGGTAGATTGCTCTTCTGGTACATATATTAGATCTTTAGCCCACGACATTGGTGAGTCACTAGGCGTGGGCGCTCACGTCACCAAGCTTCGCCGAACAAAAATTGGCTCATTAAGCGTAAAGAAAGCAATTTTCTTGCAAAACCTGCAAAAACTTGCAATTTGTAGTAGAATACTACTTGCTTGAAGAACAGGTAAGGTCAAAGGTAATTTTTTTCCTTTAGTACTCAATGTTTCTATAGAGCGGTTATTATTAAGATCCGGGTTTACCGGATAGAAAGATTAGTATGGATCAACCAAATCCAAAAAAATTATTTATTGGCAGCTTGCCATACAGTACCACAGAAGATCAACTTCGTGATCTATTTTCCCAATTTGGGGAAATTACAGATCTCAAGTTAATCACAGACAGAATGTCTGGAAGATCTAGAGGTATTGCTTTTGTTGAGTTCGCATCAGAAGAAGATGCAGCTAAGGCTATAGAAGCCACCAACAACACAGAGATGGATGGTAGAACCATCATCGTCAATGTGGCTAGACCACCTAAGCCAAGAACCGATAGCGGTTTTGGCGGTGGCGATCGCGGTGGAAACCGTGGCGGCTACAACCAAAGGTAAAATCCTTTAACCCCAAACCCCTTGGTAGGTATCAAGGGGTTTTTGGTATTTGTTATGATCTGTTACCAACAAGTTCGTACATATTTATCAAGAAAACAGAAACATATTCGGGTTACCTATGGTATACTTGACAAGGAACAATCACTAGTTGATACTCAAATTATAAAGATAATGAAATATGAGTAAAAAGAAAAAATTAAGTCCTCAAGACTTAATTTTGTATATCCTCCAAAAAATTGAACCTGAAAAAAGTGACAAAATAAGGCTAAATAAAATTGCTTTTTTTGTTGAGTTTGGTTACTATCACAAAAAACAATCAGAATTATCTAGAACTAAATTCGCAGGCATAAAACTTGGACCTGTAATAAATCAATATGCAGAAATATTGGAAAGTATGGAGAAGTCTGGGAAAATTAAGATTGACGGATACAAGGTTAGGCCATTAATCTCGTCTTCAGTTCAATTAACCAATGAGGTTCGAAATACAATAGACCCCATCATTGTAAAATATTCAAGACTTTCAAATTCAGAGCTGGTGGCATTATCTCATTTAACTGATTCTTACAAAATCACCACTGACAATGAGAAGGATATGGGTAATATTATTGACAAAGAACTGGCAAGCTTAGAAAGTTTTTTTGATGATGAATTACCTAGTGAAACAAGCAAGTTGGACGATAGACTGCTTCCCAAGATAAACAAAAGTGACTTGGTCAAATATGCCACTTGATAATACTTACGAAATTTACACAGAAAAGAAATTTCAAAAAACCATAAAGAAAAATCTCCCAGGTCATCTTCAAAAAATTTTTAATAGGAAATTAAACTATTTCAAAAATAACCTCAATCATCCAAGCTTAAATACCAAGCCATACAATGCTAGTTCCAAAAAGTTGAAATCATTAGGAGTGGATGAGGTGTATGAGTTTTATATAAATATGAGTATCCGATGTATTTTTTATGTAATCCATAAAGAAAAGCAAATAATCATTGCCTATGTAGGAAGCCACAAGCAGGTGAAGAATAAATTCGCATGAAATCTTCCTAACATATTTTTGCGCGCGATTTTAAGAAATAAAGCAATAATACAATAGGGTAATGAAACGTGTTGACTAAAAAATCTTAAGTAGTATACAATACATTATATGAATATCTGTTCATGCAATTGTGATTTACTAGACATCAAATCAACAGAGTCATTACTGGCAATGGCAAAAACCCTATCTACTGAAACTAAGTTAAAAATTCTACTCATCCTTCTGGGCAGAGAGCATTGTGTTTGCGAAATTCAAAACTGTTTAGAAAAAGAGCAAAGCCTTGTCTCACATCATCTCTCGGACCTGGTGGAGACTGATTGGATAAAACAGAGAAAAGGCAAAGATGCTCGTCAGATCTTTTATTCCCTTACTAAAGATGGTCTTAAAAAATTACAAACTTTTCTTAAGGCAGGAGGTGTTAAAAAATGAAAATTCAAGTCTTAGGCTCAGGCTGCCTAACCTGCAAAAAACTATACGAACTAACCAAGCAAGCGGTTGAAGAAACTGGCTTAAAAGAGGAGGTTAAATATCTTACTGGACAAGAAGGTCTTCAAAAAATGATAGATATGGGGGTCATGTCTAGTCCTGTACTGGCAATAAATGGCAAGTCGGCCATGACTGGTTTTGTAGATAATGTAGAAAAAATTAAAAAACTCATTCTGGAGGCAAAAGAAAAGTAAACTATGAACCTTGTCAAAATCATCAAAAAAAACTGGGTTTTAGGTCTTTTGGGTGGCGCTTACCTAATAATTTATCTTTGGCAAAACCAAATAGGCAATTTTTTAGCCCAAAAGTCAATGCAAGCTCTTATTGGCGGGGCTGTCTACCAAGGTTGGTTGGGTTTGGTTGATTACTTATCTGCTCATGTGTTATTCTGTCTGGTTCCTGCTTTTTTTATCGCCGGTGCTATTAATAGCCTCATTGACTCACAATCAATCTTAAAATATTTAAGCGGTAAAACTAAAAAATGGCTGGCTTATTTAATTGCAGTTACAACTGGTTTTTTAATTGAAGTATGTTCATGCACTATTTTGCCTTTGTTTGCTGGCATCTGGAAAAAAGGTGCTGGCTTAGGAATTGCTATTACCCTCCTCTACGCTGGCCCTGCTTTTAATATTGTTACCATTCTTTTTACTGGTCAAAGAATTGGTTGGGGTTTTAGTTTTGTCAGATTTGCACTCTCAGTCATATTTGCTATTTTAGTTGGCTTGATAATGGAGCTTGTTTTTGGCAATGGCAGGGAAGATAAAAGCCTTCAAGTAACAACTCAAGACACAAATAAGCTTAAAGGCGCTAAAAATGTCTGGTTTTGGGGAACAATGTTAGCAATTTTGGTGGTCGGCACAGCCCCCATCAGCAGTAATTTAAGATACATCCTGATTTTTCCCTTGGTATTGATTCAGCTGATAATGACTTTTTCCTGGCTGTCTAAAGAAAAAAGAAGTGCTTGGTGGGATGAAACAATTAAATTCGTTAGCCAAATTGTGCCCCTGCTTTTGGTAGGTGTCTTTCTTGCCGCTACCATTACTAATCTTATTCCTAAAGAACAGTTTCAAGCTTTAGCCAGTCAAAACAATTTACTTACCAATTTTATTGCCGTCATGTTTGGAGCTTTAGCTTATTTCCCTGCTTTGGTAGAAGTTCCCATTGCCGAAAACTTTATGAAACTAGGAATGAACCAGGGACCTTTAATGGCGTATATGCTGGCAGATCCAGTACTTTCTCTGCAGGGGCTTTTGGTTATTAGAAAGCTAATCGGTACTAAGAAAATGCTAGTTTATGCTGGCTCAATCGTGGTTTTAACAACTCTGGCGGGTTATTTTTACGGCCTCATAGGTTGAATGAATAAATATGAATAAAAAAATAATTATCTTTATCAGTGCAATCTTAATAATAATCATCCTGTCTTTTGGCTTTAAGGGCTTTTTTAACAACACCCCGTTGGTGAGCCAAAATATAATTGTTGCAGACAAAATCGAAGTGGTTCACTTCCACGGTATGCAACAATGCTGGTCATGTATTACTATGGGCGAATACGCCCTGGAAACTATTAAAAATAAGTTTCCAGAAGAATATCAGTCGGGAAAAATTGTGTTCAAGGATATTAATGGTGAATTGCCAGAGAACAAAGAAATGGTCATCAAATATCAAGCCAGAGGTTCGTCTTTATTTATCAATGCCATTAGCAATAATAAAGACAGCATTGAAGAAGACACGGCTGTCTGGCAACTGGTAAACAACCAAGAAAAGTTTACTGATTATTTTGAAAACAAACTTAAAACTTTATTGGGAATATAAACCATGGATTATATTAACCTGCTCATTGACCAATACAACATACCGCTTTTAACTGCCTTCTTAACTGGAGTTCTTACCTCTATTAGTCCTTGTCCTTTAGCCACTAATATCACTGCCATTGCCTATATCTCCAAAGGCATTAAAACCCCTAAAAACACCCTTCTCAATGGTCTTTATTACACTATTGGCCGTGGCCTTAGCTACACCGTTCTAGCCTCTCTTATTTATCTCGGCTTTTCCTCTTTTGAAGTCTCACGTATTTTTCAAGGCTGGGGAGAAAAGGTTTTAGGACCAGTGCTGATACTAATTGGGTTGGTCATGTTCGATGTTATTAAGCTAAATATTAAAACTAAAAATGAAAAGGTTGAACGTCTTAAAGAGAAACTTGCTACTAAAGGTTATCTTGGTTCGTTTCTTTTAGGTTGTCTTTTTGCCTTGGCTTTTTGTCCTTATAGTGGTGTTTTGTTTTTTGGAGTACTTATTCCTCTGGTTTTAAGGTCAAATGAAGCTCTCTTACTACCACCCTTGTTTGGCCTAGGCACTGGCCTGCCAGTAATTATCTTTTCATTTATAATTGCCTTTAGTGTGCAAAAAGTTGGTCAGGTTTTCTCTATTGTCCAAAAAATTGAAAAGATAAGTAGAAAAGTTGTTGCCAGCGTCTTTCTTTTGACAGGAATTTATTATGTGCAGTTTTTAATTAAATTTTTATTGAAAATATAAAATTTATGATTAAAAAATTAGCCATTGTTGCTCTTTTAGTTGCGGCCCTTTTGCGTTTTTATAATTTCAATCGTTTGGCTATTTAAGAAACTTGTTAAACCAGAGATTGCCTTACTCGGGTCAATCTTGTTTTTATTTAATTCCTCTATGGTTTTTCACTCCCGATTTATTTGGATTATTCACCCCTTTCCCCTATTTGGATTAATTACCAGTTATTTTTTTCTTAAAAATCTCAAAAAACCCTCATTGTTGTTGGCGGGGGTACTAGGTTTGGTCACAGGTTTGGGGATAGGCATGGATTACACCTTTTTATTCTGGGGAATACCGTTATTTTTTGGTCTTTTATTTTATTCTTCACATCGGTTCCAAACTGCCTTACTTTTTGTAGCTGGAGGTTTAATCGGCGATTTCCCCCATGTTCTCTTTGAGTTGAGGCATCAATTTTATAACATATCAACTTTATGGCAGTACAGTTTAGAAACCTTGAGCAATCCCAGTCAAAGCAAAATTCTCTACTTTCATTTCTTCCCCTTTTGGCCAAAAACCGATTACAATCTAACCTCCCCGTCAAACTATGAATTAAGTAGCTTCTATCCATACAAGATACAAGTGCTGACAGTACTGGACGAAAACTATAGAGTCTACAAACTTTACAAGTGAGCTGTTACTAACAAGTTCGCATACATTTTAGGCCAAACTATTAGCGGCTCACACCCTACCTCCCCGCCTCTGGAGGAGTTCGCCAATCCTCGATTCAATCGGGATATTTTTGCGCGCGATTTTTTATGCCGACTACGTCAAATCTCAGTTTAACAATAATTTTTTTGTATCAAGTTGTTGATACTTGCGTATCATTATGATACGCTGAACATATATGAATGATACGCAAATAAACAACCGTCAAAGGAATATATTGGCGTTTCTTTACAATAATTCTCAATCAAGTAGAGTAGAGATAGCAACGTCATTGGAAGACTACAAAGGATCACGAATTACTATAATTCGTGATCTTAATCATCTCATTAAGTTAGAATGGGTAGAACAATCAGGCGGTGGAAAATATGTAAAATACAGCTTAAAAAAAGGAAAAGAGTTACTCATTCCTGTTAATTTAGAGCAATATTTTACTAAAAAATCTGACATGCGCAACATTAGAAGTCTCACCTAATCCAAAATGATACTGAACCAGAATCGATACCTAATCGAAAAATGATTCTTAAGTTAAGCTAAGAACTCTCCACAAACAAGACGCGAACCGTTACAGTAGTCATATATGAACATAACCATGAACGATTC
>JAHJQJ010000044.1 GCA_018819325.1 Patescibacteria group bacterium | reverse complement strand
TTCATTCATATCCCTTTGAATTCTTTTTATCTCCATTAATTGCCTATCTGCTCGCTCATCTAGCTTAATATCAGTTTCCAATCTGGCTCTATCATTTTTTCTTAACCTCGCTTCCTTTTTATCTCTTGCTTCTTCGGCTCTAGAGAGAGGGAAAATATATTATCAAAAAGATGGATGGGTAGACAAGCTATTGGGAAAAGTCAAGTTGACAGCTGAAATTAAAGACAAAATTATTAAGCATTATTCCGATAAAATCTCAAGAGATTTAAAGCTACTTCAGAAATCCAGCTCCCGAAATGATTTCTTACAATTTATTAAATACCTTCATAAAGTTATAAGAAATCTACAAATAATATATCTCCTCAAAAATAGCAAGCCTGTTGTGTCGGAAAAGTTTTTCAACAAGAGATTTGCGAAAATAGAGAACGGTGAAATTACAAAGTTGATAAGTAGTGTTTCTACTCAGATTGATATGAATTCTATTTACAAAAACATTCGTTAAAAACAACTCCTAGTGGTACAGTAAATTCAGTACTTGACACTCAATCGCATTCTTGTTTTTCGAGAATACTTCAAGAGTAATTATTTTTAATCGAGGTAACTTTTTGGCCTCATTTAACACATTTTTCATTAGGAGTTTGCCTAATCCTTTACCTCTATATTTTTTGGCAATTGTAATTCCAAAATTACCAATATGGCTTTTAATCTTCTTACCCATACCAATATCCGAAATGCCAGCTAATTCTCTGTTGACAAATAAAACTAATTTAATCGATTCCTTGTTTTTAATTTTTTCCCTTTGGCCTTTTAAATATTCTTTTTCGTATTTAAGTGTTATTTTTTCGCCCTGCCATGTAATATAAGTTTTCTCTTTTGAGACTTTGTTCATATAGTCACACATTGATTTAACATCACCCATTTTTGGATACCGAATGACAATATCCAAACCGTTTTGAGAACGTCCTTTATATACACTCTTTGGTTTCATAACGTTTCCTGATATAAAATATTCTTAATCAAGCTTTTTAAATAACGGAGTTGGTTTAACTGATGTATCAATTGTCCCGATCAGTGATTCATAATTCTCAAGTTCCTGAGGGTTATTGGGCCATAATTCTGGTCTATTAACCCTCAACATCGAGTACAACTTGTCTGACGATTCTGGCATAAGTGGGCGCATCAATTGACCTGAAGTGAGTATTAGGTAGTATAAATCTTTCAAATGCTGAAAGTACTGTGAATCTCCGTTGTGTTTTTTCTCCCACACTCTATGTCTATTAAAATATATATTTCCAAAAGCGGTAATAGACAAGAGTGAATCCAAATAGTTCCTGAATTCGTAATTTTCTAAGTGATTTTCTGATTTTTCATAAGCTCTCTCAACGACTTTTACCACTGGTTCAGATAATTGATTATTAGAGATAGCTTGAATGTTAGAACCTCTCCCAATGGACAAAACTCGGTGTATGTAGTTCCCAAAATTACCTACCAAATCACCGTTCACTTTTTCTTTAAAATCGTTCCACCTAAAACTTGAGTCTTTATTCTCAGGCATTATCTGAGTTAAATAAAATCTTAATGTATCGTTACCATAATTTTTTACCATATCTTCGATTGTTATGCTCTCACCTCTACTTTTTGAAAACTGCTTTCCATCATGATTTAAGAACATGTTGATACTCGGCTGATCAGGTAAATGCAAATTTTCATCATATCCAATAAGTTGACCTGGCCAGAAAATTGTATGAAAAACTAAATTGTCTTTCCCCATAAAATAACTGTGTTTAGCGTTTTTGTTGTACCAATAACTTTTCCAATCTCCACCACCTTCTTTTGACCATAATTTGGAGGCGGATAAATAACCAACAACCGCATCAAACCACACATATATTCTTTTATTTTCTGCATTTTCTAATCTCATGTCGTCTGGAATATCATTTGTAGGTATGCGCACACCCCAATTCATATCACGAGTAACAGCTCGAGGACTAAGTCCTCTTTTCAACCAACCTTTTGTTTCTTTATATACCCATTTTTTCCATTGGGGACCTTTTTCTGAAACATATCTCTCTATGTCGGGTTGCAACTTTTCCCAATTAACGAAATAGTGCTCAGTTTCTTTAAGAGATACTGGTTCACCTGAGAGTTTACTAAGAGGATTTAATAAAGTATCCTTATCTAGCAATTGACCGCAATTATCGCATTGATCGCTTCTTGCATCTTTGTATCTGCAATGCCCACACACACCTTCCACATATCTATCAGGAAGGAACCGTTCTTCTTCAGGGGAATAATATTGTTCCTGGCTGTCTATGTAAACATATCCTTTCTTCAGTAGTGTGGTGAATATTTTTTGAACCTCTTGTTCATGGTTTGAAGAATCCGTCCTAGTGTATATGTCATAGCTTAAATTGAGAGTATTAATAAGTAAATCTTGATCAATCTTATGATAATGGTCAGCTATTTCTTTTGGGGAAACGCCTTTTTGATCAGCCTCAACAGTAATCGGAGTTCCATGGCAGTCGGACCCAGACACCATTAAAACATCATTACCTTTTAGTCGACTATATCTAGCATATATGTCTGCGGGCAATAAATATCCTGCCATATGACCAATATGCAGTTCACCATTTACATATGGCCAAGCAACACCTATTAGTCTTTTTTCTCCCTTGCCTTTGTTTGATATATTTCTCTCAACCATTTATTTATATTTTAAATCACGATATAATTATATCAAATATCCTTGTATTTTTGATTATGATTTTTTCTCTTCAAACCGTAGATTTCTTCATAGATAATATTTTTGAGATATTTTACAACCGATGGATATTCTTTGTACCCCAAGTACATTTCACCTTTTTCCCCATGTTTGCTTCTTAGAAGAACATTAATTAAGTCTTCCTTGGTGAAAGAAGATTCTCCATAAACGTTTATTGCAAATAATACTAAATTTTTCTCAGCCCGTGTTTTAAGTTTCTCGTAAGTACGCAAATCATTCCCAGTAAATAAATGAGGGGAAGTTAGAGCATTGAAGGATAATCGTTTATCAGAACAGTTTTGGGGTCATGTCCACCACAAGCCCAGCACTGATAAAGGAGCAAAGAAAGATAATCGCCATCCTTTGAGTTCTTATCGACTTTCGGTACAGGATAAGATTCGTCTTTATCGGAAGTATAAATTTCAACAGGCGGATTATTTTCATAATAAGGTTGCGCCCATTCATAATGAAAGACTTTATATCCCTTTGGGCTACTTGGACTACAGGTTTCCTCACGGCAATTGGTAACAAAGAAAATCTTCTCGCGATACCCTGACTTAATATCAAATAATTCAAAGTCATTACTGTCGTTGCTATTCATAATTTGTCGCCACCCCTCTTTTTTAAGAACATCTAAATGGTAGCTTTCCTTGAGTTCATCAAAATACACTTTCCCTTTGTATAAAAAGTAAAAGTTGCTATCCCCATCTTTGTTGTAAAAAATGCTGACACTATTAAATTCAGGGTGTTGTTTATCTACAAACCTTTCCCAAATATTAAGAGGAGATTCTACTGACCTTTTATCTTTAGAAACGTCTTTCGGAGAAGTAGGCCTATTGGTAATTTTTGTCTGATAAGCCCAAAATCCTGTAGCTCCTACAGCAATAAGAAAGACTGAGGCTAAAAAATGACCCCCAATTCTTACCCACTTGTTTTGTTTTGGGGGAGTTAATGGTGTATCTTGGTTTTCGCTATCCATTAGTAAAACTATAACACAATTTAATTTTGTAATAAATCGTGCCCATGAGGTTCGAACTATCCCACTTCGGTGTCAATTTTCAAGGCTAAAATTTAAGTGTTGGCGATCCTGGACGATATTAGAACCTATTTTACTCACGGTCCAACAACCAGTTTACATTCCATACTATTAATAAAAAATTATTGAGTAAACTTAATAGTGGAGAGAATTTGAGTAAAGAGGCTGTCAACTTCTTTATCGTAATTGGTGTCGTGTTTCATTGATAAAACTATGACATTTGACCCCTTCTGAACTGCTATTCCAGTTACTGGTTCAATTGTGTCATACCCATCACCTGTGTCATACTCATCACCCACTTGAGGGTTTCCAGGCATTAGTACTTGGTCTAAATATGTAAATCTCAGTACGTTAAGTGATTTATTTGTAGAGTCGTAAGTTTGGTCAATAAACTTATGATCCATTCCCCAACCATCAGCTTGACTATTAAACACCGTTCTTGTTTTACCACGCCATTTGTCTATTGTAGTATTTTTACTAACAGATATTGAAAACTCTTTTAATCTGCCACTAAGTTCGTCGTTACCTTTAAAAACACTATCTTCTGGTTTGGCTGTTTCAAGAGGAAGGATATAAAGATAATCGGGGTTGGCATCTTTTTCCCATTCATTATCACTACTCCAACCACCATGTCGTCCAAAATAGTCAGGAAGCCTAAACGAAAAACCATACTTTTCATCTACAAAAAGCCCTTTAAATAATTTGTAACCGTGATTTTGATCAGAAGTTAGTGGTGATGCCTGAGGGGCAAAAAAAGGAATAAGTGTTTTTGAAATATAACCCTTATACCCGAAATATGCAAATACCCCAAAAATTGCAATTATTGTTATTATAAAAGTTGATGTAGTACCCCTTCGTATCATAACTAAATTATGATCTTAGTAATTGACTTGTCTATAATTTTACCACTAAAATTATGTGTTGCCGGGCTAGGACTTGAACCTAGATGAACGGATTCAGAGTCCGCTATCCTACCATTAGATGACCCGGCAAGGTCTGCTTAATTATACCCTCTCCCTTACGAAAACTATTTCTTTAAAGATTTTACTTCCTTCATCAACGCCCCCATCTGTTCATTCATATCCCTTTGAATTCTTTTTATCTCCATTAATTGCCTATCTGCTCGCTCATCTAGCTTAATATCAGTTTCCAATCTGGCTCTATC
>JAHJQJ010000004.1 GCA_018819325.1 Patescibacteria group bacterium | reverse complement strand
ATTGCCTTTCTAGACTACTTCAAACTAGATCTTCAAGACCCAATGATGTTTCTAATTGTTGTCATCTTTATTGCTATCGTCCCATTTACTATACTAAAGGTAATGAGTAAGTCATTTTACCTAACTCATCAGTCATGACCATATTAATCATCACCCTGCTTGGTTTAGCCCTAAGACTTATTCTTGCTGGTCAAAGCCTATGGTTAGACGAGGCCGCCTCTGTAGTCATCGCCTCCTTGCCCATCAAAACTTTATTTGCCAGTCTCGCCGGAGATTTTCACCCACCCCTGTATTACCTGCTTCTAAAACCCTGGTTGAGTATAGCCGGTCAAACAGAGTGGCTTCTTCGTCTCCCTGGCATTTTAATAGGTACCCTAACCATACCCGCCCTTTACTACCTGGTTAAACAAACCAAACTTAAGGTGGCCACCTTAGCTGCTCTTTTTTTGGCTCTAAACCCCCTCCATATTTACTACTCCCAAGAACTGCGAATGTACTCCCTCTCCGCCCTATTAGCCGTTCTCACCTGGTATTTTTTAAGCAAAAAAAAGTTTTTTCTCTTCACTCTCGCAACCATTGCCAGTTTCTATACCTTTTATTTATCAATCTTTATCCTTGCCTCTCAGTGGTTATATATGCTTTTTTATAATAAAAAACGCATAAAGCCATTTCTATTTTCCAACTTAATATTTGTAATTTTCTGCCTGCCTTGGCTACCCACCCTCTTTAGTCAATTAAAGGGCGGGGGATATCTAACAACCGCCCTGCCTGGTTGGTCTGCCCTGTCTGGCGATCTCTCCTTAAAGTCATTAGTCTTAATTCCAGCTAAGTTTAGTTTAGGGCGTATTTCTATACTCCCTAAAAACCTGTACTATCTAATAATAGCCCTCGTTCTAGCCTTTGTTTCTCTGTTATTTGTTCTTACCCTAAGAGTCAAACGTAGTAAATTATTTTTGTTCTGGCTATTCACCCCCCTTGTTTTAGCTATTTTAGTCAGTACTGTTACTCCAATACTTGGTTACTGGCGATATATTTTTCTGCTTCCGGCATTTTCCACCCTATTGGCAATTGGCATTTCCTATCTGCCTAAAAAAACCTTCGCCCTAAACTTAAGTTTCTTAATCTTGCTATTTTTGTTCTCAAATTTATTCTTCATTACCAATCCTAAATTCCACAGAGAAAATTGGTCTTCATTTGCTAAGCTGGTTAAGCAAAAACAAGACACCCTTCTAATCGTAAACTTTACCGACGCCTTTGCCCCACTAAAATTTTACTTACCCAATAGTAAGGTCTTTCCAACCCAGGTCAAGTTAGGTCAAACAAGAGGAGATATCGACGAAACACTCCCCCCATTAATTACCCCCGATACCACCATTTTTTATCTGGATTACTTATCAGACCTCACCAGTCCAGATCGCTCAATTTTAATTTGGTTAGAAACAGCCGGGCTAAAAAAATCAGCAATTTACCAATTTGAAGGCCTAGGTGCTGTCTATGAGTATCAAGCACCGTAACTCACTAAAGAAACTTTTTAAAAACGTCATTCTGGCTTGTCCAGAATCTGGTCTTGCTATTCTGGTTTTGGTCCACTTATTTTTTATATATCTGGGGGGTTATTTTTTATCACCAGAATTTACCGTTTATCCTTACCTTACCTCCATTGGCCTAAAGCCATATGTTAATATTGTCGATCAACATTTACCTATTATATTATTCGGCCCCTTGTCCTTACCTCACTCGCTCACTAGTAATCCCCAACCACTCCTGGGGCTATTTTTATCACTTGTTGCCATAACTGATCTATTGTTTTTCCATTTAATTAAAAAAACCAAAACCAAAAATTCAATTCTTTGGACGGCTCTTTTTGCAGCTTCTCTATTTGTTTTCCAAGGCAACACCCTTTGGCTAGAAACCTTTATCATCCCCCTTGTCCTATTATTATTTTTTCTAAAACGACCCTTCTTTGTTGGCATGCTATCTGCCTTAATTATTTTAACCCGACCCACCCTAGCCCCAGCCGTGCTGTTACTGCTAATTTTTAAAAAACTAAAACTATCAAGGTATTTGATAGCTGGTTTTTTAGCTCCCTTATTGCTCACCCTTACTTACCTAATCTATCATCAACTGCTTCCAGATTTCATATATCTATTTTTCAGTTTTAACACTACTTATTACTCTGCTTTAGCCGGAAAACTACCAAGCTTAAGACAGATTGCTCTTGTTGGCTTAGTTACCATTCCAGTCCTGACCAGGCTTTTTACAAACAAAAAATATCTATCCATTTTTATAATAATCCTTGCTTTTTTACCAGCCTGGCCAAGATTCGAGCTAACCCACCTTCAGCCCGCCATCGCCCTAGCCATTTACTTCTGGGCAACGAATAAACCTCTCGGTCATTCTAAGGCAACCTCTCGTTCCGTCATTCTGGCTTGTCCAGAATCTGATTCCGGATGCACTTCGTTTACCAGAATGACAATAGAGAGGCTCTTGCTGGTTACATTGATATTTTTATCCATCAGAAAAATCACCACCGCCAACTACGGCAATTTTTACTTAAACCCCGAAACACAAGAAGTAAGTAGTTTCATTAAGACTCAAGAAGAGAATCAACTATTTGTTTTAGGCGGATCAGACTTAATTTACCCATTGTCCAACAAAACCCCAGCAGGGGACTACTACCTACCATCCCTGCCTTGGTACTATGCAAACCCAGACTTTGTTTTAAGACAAATAGATGCCTTAAACCATAATCCAAACGCCTTAGTAGTCATAAACACCCCGGTCACCAGCTTCGCACAACCAGTTTATCAGCATATTCTTGATCAATACACTAAAATACATACAGTCAGCTCTTATCAAATATATAAAATCAAACCATGAAAGTCGCAATTGATATATCTCAAAGTATTTACGGAACCGGGGTGTCTGTTTATACTCTAAATTTAGTCTCAAACTTAATTAATGAATTTCCAAACGATGAATTTATTTTATTCGGTGGCTCACTTAGGCGCAAAAAGGAGTTAATCAGGATCGCCAAAAGACTTAAGGCCAAATCGGTCATTTTCCCGTTCCCCCCCAGACTAATGGACTTCATTTGGAATTCTTTGCATATATTGCCAGTAGAACGCCTAATTGGACATGTTGATCTAATTCACACCTCAGACTGGACAGAACCACCGTCTTCGATTCCTAAAATAACCACCGTTCACGATCTGGTTCCTTTTAAATTTCCTCACACTTCCCACCAGTCAATTAGAAACGCCCATAAAAAACGTTTAAGCTGGATTGCCAAAGAATCTAAAGCCATTATTGCGGTCAGCCAATCTACCAAAAAAGATCTTGTTAGTGTTTTAAAAATTCCAGAAGAAAAAATCACCGTTATCTATGAAGCGGCCGAAAATCTTTTTACACCCCAGCCGCCAACAATTATTAACGCTATTAAACGGAGATATAAACTAAATTCAGACTACATTTTTTCTCTTTCTACCCTAGAGCCCAGAAAAAACCAATCGAGCCTAATTAAGGCCTTTAATTTAGTAAAGAAAACTTACCCAGACCTCAAACTTGTTATTGGTGGTCGCTCTGGTTGGGGAGAAGAGCTAGAAAAGCAAAAGGGAATATTTTTCTTGGGCTTTATTCCCAACGCCGACCTTCCTTCTCTTTACTCGGGCTGTCTAGTTTATGCCTTGCCCAGCTTTTACGAAGGCTTTTCTCTTTCCCAACTTCAGGCCATGTCCTGCGGTGCTCCGGTAGTCACATCAAATGTTTCCAGCATGCCAGAAGTTGTTGGCAAGGCTGGCATTTTAGTTGACCCAAAAAGTGTAGACTCCATCGCCGCTGGTATAATAAAGGCAATTAAAAATAGAGCAACTTTAAGTGAAAAAGGCCTAGAAAGATCTAAAGAATTTAGTTGGCAAAAAACAGCCAAAGAAACTCACGACCTCTATGAAAAAATATTATCAAGAAAATACTAACTCTCCGTCATTCCGCACTTGATGCGGAATCCATATAAATTATGACCATAGGCATAGACATTAACGAGGCTAACATTTCCCAACGCGTAGGTGTAAATCAAATCGCTTTTGCCACCTTTTCAAACATGGTTAAGCACCTTGACCCTTTAGATAACATTATTGCTTTAGGCAAGCAGGGTCCACTACCAGACATGCCGGAACCGTCAGACAATCTTATCTACGATATTTTTGGCCCTAAAAAATTCTGGGTACTGACTGGTCTTACCAAAAGACTTTTGTTCGGTAAACCAAAAATTGATGTATTGTTTTCCCCCAGTCATTACACACCCTTACTTTCTCGTGTTCCTAGCGTGGTTTATATAATGGATCTCTCTTTTGAAAGATTTGGCACAGATTACTTTACCGACACAGACTTAAGTCAATTACAAAAATGGACACCCCTGTCAATAAAGAAAGCCAAAACGGTCCTCACCATATCAAAGTTTTCTAAAAAAGAAATAGTCAAGCTATACAAAGTTCCAGAAGAAAAAATCAAGGTAGTTTACCCTGGTTTTAACAAAGATTTGTTTCATGGCAAAATACCTTTAACCAAGCAAAACCAAATAAAGCGTAAGTATAAAATTGGTGGTAGTTATCTTCTATATGTAGGTACACTGCAACCAAGAAAAAACTTAACTAATTTAATAAAAGCTTTCTCCAAACTTAAT
>JAHJQJ010000043.1 GCA_018819325.1 Patescibacteria group bacterium | reverse complement strand
TCTATATTTTTTTTACTAGCTCTTCTTATAAATTCTGCATCTTCTGCAAAGGTAATATTTGGGTTGAATTGACCAATTTTTTTGAATGCTTTGGGAGTACAGCCGATCATTGCTCCAAGGGCACCGGGGTAGTTTAGTTTATTGGCGGCTTCTATGGTAATGTTGATGAGGGTGGCGATGGCTTTATCGGCTTTTTTTTGTGAATCGGCCTGGCACCAGCAAGTAAAAATTTGAGTTGGTTTTCGATTTAAGTTGTATTTGATACCCTCTAGGAAATATGAAGGTAGACGGTTATCTGCGTCGCAGAAAATTAAATACTTGCCTTTGGCTGTTTTGGCACCGAGATTTCTTTGAATGGAAACATTGCGTTGATTGGAGTTGATAATTTTTAAATTTAGTTTGCTTAAAAATTTATCGGCTTTTTTTATGGTTTTGTCTTCTGAGTAACTGTCTACTAAGATAACTTCAAAGTTTTTAAAAGTCTGATTTGATAGATTTTTAAAGAGAAGTGGTAAGGTAAATTCTTCGTTTAGACTTGGAACGATGATGGAGAAGAAGGGTTTCATTTTTTTTGGTAAAGTTTGATAATTTGTTGAGCGGTGTTTTGGCTAGAGTATTTTTGGGCGTTGGAAATACTATTTTTGGATAGCTGGTTAAACTTGGTTTTATTGGTGAAGGTATTTTCAACTGCTTTGCAAGTTTGTTTATGGTTTGACGAAGCGATGATAGAGTTGGTTTTGTTTAGAAAATTATTAAGACCTGAGTTTTTAGGGATAATAGTAGGTAGACCGCAGGCCTGGGCCTCTAGGTGGGTTAGGGGCATAACTTCGGAGGTGGAAAAACTAATAAAGAAATGGTGTTGGTTGAGTAAATTTGAGAGTTTTGGACGACTAATGATGCCGGTGAAGGTGATATTTTTATTAAGATTTAGAGATTTAACCTGTTGTTCTAAAATTGGTTTGAGTTTGCCATCACCGACTATGGTTAAGTGGAAATTGGGAGTAGTTTTTTTTAGTTGAAGTGCAAATGAGATGAGACTGGTTGGTCTTTTTTCTTTTTCTAACCTGCCGACGAAGATAAGGCTAAGGTTGGTGGGAGATTGGATTTTGGGGCGAAAGTTGTTGAGGTCGATGCCGTTGGGGATGATTTTGGTGTTTAATATGCCTATTTTTTGGAGATATTGTTGAATTGTGGGTGAGGGGCAGATGATACGGGAAATTTTTTGACTGAAGTTTTTAAGGTGGTGGTTGAAGATTTTTTCGGTGATTTTTGTACCAATGGGAAGGTAGTATTTAATGTATTCTTGGTAACGAGTGTGATTAGTAAAAAACAAGGGAATAGAAAGTTTGTTGGCTAGGTAGGCAGATAGGGAGCCAATGATAAGAGGATGGTGGGTGTGGATGATGTCTGGTTTGAAACGCTTGATTTTTTCTAGAGAAACGAGAGGAATGCCAATGGGGTAGTTTTCGGCAATGGGACTTGAGAATGATGGGTAACGGATTATGCCGGCCTCTGGGATGTCGACATTGGGATTATCTGGGGCTAGAACCATGACCTTGTGGCCTAGTTGAGTAAGTGAGTTGAAAAGTAGTTGAACGTGGTAAGCAACTCCGTTGACGGAGGGAGGATAGGTGGCGGTGGTGATTAATATGCGCATACTGGTAGAATTATCTCATGAAACTTGTTGTGGGGTTGGGGAACATTGGAGAGAAGTATAAAGGGACTAGGCATAATGTTGGATTTATGGTGGTGGATGGGCTAATTGGTGAAGAGAAATGGAATAAAAACAAAAATTATATGGATTCCCGCCTGCGCGGGAATGACGGGGGGGAAGATGTGGTGTTGGTGAAGCCTACAACTTTTATGAATGAAAGTGGGAGGGCGGTGGCTAAGATGGTTAGGTTTTATAAAATTGATTTAGATAATTTGTATGTGGTGCATGATGATTTGGATTTGAAACTGGGGGAGTATAAGATTCAGAAAGGAGTGGGGCCGAAAGTTCACAATGGAATTTTGTCGGTGGAAAAGGAACTGGGAGATAAAGAGTTTTGGAGGGTAAGGGTGGGAATTGATAATCGTGGACGAAAAATCACACAGTCTGAACAGTTTCGATCAAAATCGAAGACAGTTCCGATGAGTGATTTTTCTGGTGCGGATTATGTGTTGGGGAGATTTGGTAAGGAAGAAAACGAGATATTAGATGGGGTGCTGGGGAGGGTTGTAAAAGAAATAAAGGAGAAAATATGCATTTAAGTGAAAGGCTGGGTTCGCGGGCAGGAAAAACTGATTCTTTAATCTCGATGTACTGGAATGTATTACTAAGAGGTTTGGGGATGAGTATGCTGGGTTTATTTGTGCCAATATATATTTATAAGATAGGTGCTGATTGGGGGGGGATGATTGGTGGTTTGCAGTTGGTGGCGGGGTACATGCTGATTCAGAGATTGTTAATTGCTTTGGTGACTATTTGGGTGGGTGGATTGGTCAACAAGTTAAGTTTTAGATGGAGTGTGTTGTTGGGAAGTTTTTTAACAGTTTTGTATTATTTGTTGCCTTCTTTAATTGATGGTTCGTTGATGTTGGTTGTTGCTATGGCTTTAATTACTTCTTTTTCTATTCCCTTTTATTGGTTGTCTAGGCTTTCAATTTTGGCGGTGGATGGTGAACATAAGAGTTTTGGTAAAGAAATGGGAATTGTGACTTTGTTGGAAAGAGGCGGGGCGATATTGGCTCCGGTAGTTGGTGGAGTAGTAGCTCAAGTTTTTGGATTTAAAACATTGTTTGCGGTCGGGGTGGTAATTATTTCTGTATCAACGGTGCCGCTTTTTTATATGAAACATCACCAGCATGATGGAGGGGTGAGTTGGGCGGGGTTCAAGAGTTGGTTTAAAGATATTAAAAATAGACATTTGGTGATGAGTTTTGTGGGTGAAGGGATGGATGGTTTTGTAACTAGTTTTTATTGGCCGTTGTACATTTTTTTAATGATAGGGAGTTTGGAGGTGTTGGGTGGGCTTATTTCGGTAACTATGTTTTTCTCGGTTTTAACGGTGTTGTTGGCTAGTAGGTGGTTTGATAAAAAAAGAGCTGTGGGTGGTAAAGAAGATGAAAAGATGTTTTGGTGGTTTGGGGGATTATTTGCTGTAACAAGGGTTTTAAGAGCAGGTTTTGGAAATTTAATAGGCTTGTTTTCGATTGATCTGGTGACCAAGTTGATTGCGCCTCTTTATTGGATTCCGTTTGGGGGGTATGTATGCTCGGCGGGTAAAAAAGCTGGTGGGCTAAGGTTTTATGTTTATAGAGAGGTGGTATATTCTTTGGCAATCGTTGTGGTCAGTGGAGTAGTGTTGTTGGTGTTGGGCTTCGGTTGGCGATGGTGGGGGATATTTGGACTGTCTGCTTTTGGTGTTTTGTTAACAATGAAATTGGCAAAGGAGAGTTAAGGTAAACATAATTACCAAACCAGTGACGCGATCGCGTAGGTAGATTGGTGGGATGACAAGAACAGATGGTAGGTATAATGAAGATATGAATAAGAAGGCGTTTAGTTCCATGCAACAGGTTTTGGATAAGTATACGGATGAGATGGAGCAAGAGGGTGGTAAGCAAAGGCGAATAAGTAGGGAGTGGCAGGACTATGCGTACAGGTTGGCTTTGGAGCTAGAGGATACGGCTCACACAAGTTTATATATGAGGTTGGTAAAAAATACCCCCAGATACCTGGTGGAAGATGCTAAAAATTTTGTAAAGGATGCTTATGAGGTTAAAAACAGGGGGAAACTTTTTATGTGGAAGCTAAAGCAGTTGAAGGAAGAAAAGAAAAAGGTTTAGGTTTTCTGCTAAAGTTAAGGTATGGAAAGTAAGAAGGTTGTTTGGCACCAGGTGTGTTTGTTTGCTTTGATGTTGTTGTTGACTGGCTTTAGGTTAATGACCGGGCGATGGGTGTTTGGAGTAGGAGTGTTGTGGTGGTGGCTGGGTGGTGTGCTGGGGTTTATTTTTGTGTTTTTTGATTGGTTGATTCAGTTGGCAGTTATGGAGCCATCGAAGGTGTTTGATGTAAAACTTAAAGAAGTTTTACAGAAAAAAAATATTAAGTCAGGGCTGATTTTTGTTTTGGAAGAAAGGCAGAAAAAATCAAGACTGGTGATGAAGAGTGCCCTGTTTTTGTTGGTGTGGTTGGTAATGGGGTTTTTTACATTAAGTAGTGTGACTGGTGCTTTTGGTAGGGGGTTTATGTTGGGGTTGGGGACACATTTGGTATTTGATTTAGTGTGGGATTATTTTAAGGTGCCGGAAAAGCTTGATAATTGGTTTTGGATGATTAAGAGAAAGTTGGATGTGGAGGAGAAAAGGTGGTTTGTTGTGATTGTGGTTGTTTTGTATCTGTTGATTGTTAAAGGGTTGTAGGGTACCATGGGGGGTATACCCGAAAAAACACACATCTGAACAGTCGCTAGGAAGCAACAGTGTCCGATGAGAATTTTTAAATTATAAATTAATAATTAAATAATACAAACAATGAGTGCAGTACATTTTAGTGATCAAGATTTTAAAGAGAAGGTTATTAAAAGCAAGTTGCCGGTGTTGGTAGATTTTTTTGCTGAGTGGTGCGGTCCTTGCAAGATGGCGGCTCCGATCATTGATGAGTTGGCGGGGGAGTATAAAGACAAGGTGGTGATAGGTAAGGTGGATGTGGATCAGAATCAAGAGACGGCGGGTAAGTTTGGGGTAATGAGTATCCCCACAGTGATTATGTTTAAAAATGGTAAGGAAGTAGATAGAAAAACTGGGTTTGCTGGCAAAGCGGGTTATGAAGAAATGTTGAAGAAACAGTTGTAAATATGAGAGATGTAATTATTATTGGGGCAGGGCCGGCGGGGTATACGGCCGGTATTTATTTGGCTAGGGCGGGGTTGAAGCCGTTAATACTGGCGGGGGAGCAAGCTGGTGGTCAGTTGATGTGGACGACTGAGGTGGAAAATTATCCTGGGTTTTCTAGTGGGATTATGGGACCCAAATTAATGGAAGATATGAGAGCTCAAGCAGAAAAGTTTGGGGCGGAGATTGAGAACAAGGATGTGACAAAAATAGATTTTCAAGAGGAAGTTAAGAAAGTTTGGGTAAATGAGAAAGAATATGTAGCGAAAGTTGTGATTGTGTCTACCGGGGCTAGGGCGCGGATGCTTGGAGTGGGTGAGGAGAAACTGTTGGGGCGGGGAGCGAGTACCTGTGCTGTGTGTGATGCGGCGTTTTTTAAAGACAAGGTAACTTATGTAGTAGGTGGTGGAGATACGGCTATGGAGGAAGTGATGGCTTTAAAAAGGCAGTCAAAAAGTGTTGGGTTAATTTATAGGGGGGATAAATTAAGAGCTAGTAAGATAATGCAGGATAAGGCATTGAGTGGTGTTGAGGTAACTTGGAATAGTGAAGTGGTGGGGGTAGTGGGGGAGCAAAAATTAGAGAAGATAAAGGTAAAGGATGTTAAAACAGGTGAAGAAAAGGAGTTGTTGGCCGATGGTCTGTTTTTGGCCATTGGGCATTTACCGGAAACAAGTTTGTTTGAGGGTCAGTTGGAGCTTGATGAGAATGGATATTTGGTGACGGGTAAGACTGATTTGCCGACGCAGACTTCGTTAAGGGGTGTGTTTGGGGCGGGAGATGTGGTGGATTTTAGATATAAGCAGGCGGTAACGGCGGCGGGGATGGGTTGCATGGCGGCGCTGGATGTGGAGAAGTATCTAAGTCAAATTACTTAATTCCCATTTTTTTGGTCAAAACTTTTTCTGGTAGCATGTAAGAAATGGAGCCGTCAGCAGTGATTCCTTGCTCATCAGCTAAAGCAATAATCAAGGCGTGTCCGATGGCTAAATGAGCTACTTGAATTTTAGATGATGATGGGCCTTCAGGTTTGGCGTTACTTTTAATAATTAAATTGGCGGCTTTACCCATTGGTGTGTCTGAATTTTCAGTAATGGCAATGGTGATGGCCTTTTTCTTTTTGGCTCTTTTAAGAGTATCGTATACAAAACCGGTTCCGCCACTGGCGGAAATACCGATGACAACATCACCTTGGTTGACCATAAAATTGATATAACGGGCTAGGGCGCCTTCTTCTTCGGCGATACCCTTGGAGAAGCTGACGGGTTGTGCTTCAGCTAAATTATTAGTTGCAACTAAAATAGGCAAACCAGTTTCCATTCCTTGGCCGGCCATTTCCATGGCTACTAAGGCTGAAGCGCCGGCGCCAGTGACAATGATTTTTTTCCCCGCCTTTATCTGCTTTTTTAAAATTTTTACCCCCTTTTTAATGGATGGGACGGCTATTTCAAGAGTTGCTAGAATTCCTTCAGCATCTTGCCTTAAGATTCTTTCTATTTTATTGTCTAGAGTTTTGCAATCAGATAGATCAACGCTAACCATCATTGGCTTACTGATGTCAATTAGCTGGCCAACCGTATCGATTAGGGTGTAATTACCCCATTTGTGTTTTGTAAATTCGGAAGTGGTTCCCGGTAGGTCACCTATTTCTAGATCATTGCCAGTAAGGCAAGAAATAAGGCTGGTTTTGCCTGAATTAAAAACGCCTAAGACTACAATCTTGCTACCTTTTTTAAAGGTTTTTTCGATTTGAGTAACAAGTTTTTTAATACCAGTTCCTTTGGCGGTTGAAGTGGGTGTGAGTTTAAGACCGAGGGTTTTTTCTATTTCAGCCAACTTGGTTTTTTTGACCACGTCCATTTTGTTGGCAATAGCGATAAACGGAATTTTGGCTGTGCTAATTGCTTCCAAAAAGACTTTCATGGTAGAAACTTGAGGGTCAATCATGTTAATTACCAAAACAGCGGCATTGGGGGCAAATTTTTGAAAAGGGGTGGTTATTTTTTTGGCGACACGATTACTCATATTGTTTCTTTCATTTATCTATAATACTGCAAATAAAGCCATTGTCAAGTTAATTGGATTCAAGCTATAATGTAAGATATGAAATTTTTAACGAAAAAGCAATGTAAAAAATTTATTAATCTGGCGGTTGCTCGGATCGCTGAGTATATTAAAGGAAATAATTTAAAGGGAATCACGTTGGGAATTTCTGGTGGAATTGATTCAGCAATTGTGTCGGTAATTGGGTTGAGGGCAATTGATTTATTAAAAAAAGACGGATATGAAGCTAATTATGAGTATGTATTTTTAGACTGTGAAAGTGATCCAATTGATTACAGGAGAGCTAAGGCGCACGCTAAGGTTTTTGGATATAAATTAAAGTATTTGGATCTATCGAAATGGTATCAAGTATCTCCCTTGTTAAGATCTATTCCTAAAAATCATTTACGAGAAAAAGTAGCTAAGGGGAATATTAAGTGTCGGTTGCGTATGATTTCTTTGTATCATTCGGCTCAGCTAAATGGTCATATTTATTTAGATACCGATGATTTGTCTGAAGAGTACATGGGATTTTGGACGAAGCATGGTGACGAAGGAGACGTTAAAATTATTCAACATGTTACTAAAAGTGAACTTTATGATTTAGGAAAGTATTTAGGCGTACCCAAAATAATTTTGGAGTCCAAGCCTGGAGATGGTTTAAAGGTGACTGAATCAAATATGGCCTCTGATCAGCTTGGTTTGGAATATATTTATATTGAATATATTATTAGCGAAATGATAAGGGCAAAATTTGACTGCAATGGTTCATGGGATCAGTTGGAGAAAAGAAAGTTTAAGGTAAAAATTAAACAGATTGCTAGTGAGATTGGAAAAGAAGAGGCGGCTGTTTATAAGGTGATAAGGCAGTCGTTAAAAACTGCTTTTAAAAGAAAATACGGTGACTCGGTTAAGCACTTGTTGCCTAATCGAAAAGAATTTGGTTTTATAGAGTTTGGGACGGAGGAGTTTGCCAAAAAACAACTATATGAAATTAAAAAATAAAGAAGACAAGGATTTAATTTATGATCTTAAAAAGATGGCGGGGCTTAGTTTGGGTGGCTCGGATCTTGCAGATTTAAAGCCCTTGTATCATTCGAGTGATACAAATTCTCGATTAAGAGAAGATGGACAAAAATCCACCTGTTTGACTCAAACTCAGGCTTTATCAAATGCAAAAAAGAAGAAAAGAAATATGTTTTATACATTAAAAACCTTTTAATTTACACGAATGGAGAATTTACTTAATAAAACAATACCTCAAATTCAAGAAATGATTGCTGGTGGTAAACTTTCGTATTTTGAGTTAATGGGTGAGATAGAAAATAATGTTAAGGAAAAAGAAGATGACATTAAAGCTTATTTAACACTTGATTTGAAAAAAGCTAAGTTAAAAGCAAAAAAACTTGACGGCGTTGGCACATCTTTGTTGAATGGAATACCAATGTCGGTTAAAGATACTTTTGTAACTAGTGGAGTAAAAACGACGGTTGCTTCAAAAATGCTGGCTGATTTTGTACCGGAATACGACGCTGTTTCGTATAAGAGATTAATAGATAGTGGTGCCTTGTTGGTGGGAAAAACCAACATGGATGAATTTGCTCATGGTTTTACAACGGAATATTCTGCCTTTCAAGTTACTAGGAATCCGTGGAATTTAAATAATGTTCCCGGTGGTTCGTCTGGTGGAGCGGCGGCCTCGATTGCTTCACGGACTGCTTTGATTGCTTTGGCGAGTGAAAATTTTGGTTCGATTGTTCAACCTGCGGCTCTTTGTGGTGTTGTGGGAATAAAGCCAACTTATGGCAGGGCATCACGGTACGGTATTATTGCCATGGCATCATCGCTTGAGTGTCCGGGAATTATGGCTCGTTGTGTTGAAGATGCGGCAATTGGTTTGGAGGCTATTGTTGGTGTGGATCCTTTAGACGCAACTACCTTAAACGTAGCAAAAGAAAGGTTTTATGATCAATTGAATTTGGATGTTAAGGGTAAAAAGATAGCTGTTATTAAACCAATTATGCAGGCTGTTTCTGCAGAAATAGTTTTGGCAATTGAAGAAATGATTAGGGTGTATAAAAAAATGGGGGTAGAGGTTAGAGAAATAGATTGGTATGACTTGGATATAGATTCAAAAATTTACGATATCTTATATCGTTCGGAGGTGGCGAGTAATCTGGCTCGTTATGATGGAATTAGGTATGGATACAGGACGGAAAAAGAGACAAAAACGTTGGATGAACTTTATCAGCAAAACCGTGATATGTTTGGAAAACATGTTAAAAGACAGATTGTGACGGCGCCGATTACGATTGATAAAGATAATCCCAGAGATAGTATTTATTATCAAGCCTTGAAGATAAGAAGGAAGAATCGAGATTACATTGATAAGTTGTTTTTAGAATACGATGCCATTGTAACTCCGGCGACTACTTTTGGTGAATTGGCGATTGGCAAAACAGCAGATGAAAAATGGCGAGAGGAGAATAGAAATTTAGCCAGAATAAATGGGACGGCGATGTGCCCCACTGTTTTGTATGGTTATCCTTCAATTAGCTTTCCGATTGGGTTTTTAAAGCCGACGGCACCAGTTGGAGTACATGTTTTTAGTAAAAGATTAAACGAGCAGGGAATTTTAAATTTAGCTTATGCTTATCAAGAAGCAACGGGATTAAAATGTTTAACGCCAAAAACATGAAACTAACACCAATAATTGGATTGGAAGTACACATTGAACTGTCAACGCATAATAAAATGTTTTGTAATTGTTTGGCTGATCATTTTGGAACAGAACCCAATACTCAAATTTGTCCAGTTTGTTTAGGTATGCCCGGAACTTTGCCGGTGCCCAACAAACAGGCGTTGATAAATACGATTAAAATTGCCAAGGCCTTGAATTGTAAAATTAATAACGAATTTATTTTTGCCCGAAAACATTATTTTTATCCTGATTTACCTAAGGGGTACCAAATTACTCAGTTTCAAGATCCGGTTGGTAGTGATGGTTGGATTGAGATTGGTGGTAAAAAAATTAGGATCAATCGAGTTCACATAGAAGAAGATACCGGTAAATTGTTACACGAAAAAGATGAGTCGTTGGTAGATTTTAATCGGGCCGGTGTGCCTTTGGTGGAAATAGTGAGTGAGCCAGACTTTCATAAAACAGAAGAAGTAATAGCTTATTTAAAAGAAGTACGGTTGATAGTGAGAAATTTAGCTGTGGCTGAAGCCAGAATGGAGAGGGGGCAGATGCGGCTTGAGCCTAATATTTCGTTAACCAGTAATGTTTCAAAACTGCCTGATTATAAAGTAGAGGTGAAAAATATTAATTCGTTTCGATTTGTTAAGGGGGCAATTAAATATGAGATTAAGAGACAAACAAAAATATTAGCTAAAGGTAAAACACCAAAACAAGAGACAAGGGGCTATGATTCTAATGATGGTAAAACCTTTTTTCAAAGATCTAAAGAAACGACGACGGAGTACCGTTATTTTCCTGAGCCTGATATTCCACCAGTAGTTTTTGAAAAGGACGAAATAGAAAAAATAGTCAGAGCAATGCCAGAAACGAGAACGGATAAAATAAAAAGGTTTGTAAATGATTATCAAATAAAAGAGGAGTCGGTTAGAAAAATAGTGGAAGACAAAAAAAAAGCTGATTATTTTGAGGCGGTTTGGAAAGAGATTGTTGATAAAGGAAATAAGGATAAGAAATATGGACAGCAGATAGCTAATTTTATTATCAACAAAAAGCATTTGATTGGATTGCCACCAAAGGAATTTGCTGGAAAGATAGTCGAATCAATGAAAACGAAAAGAGTTGATGAAAATATTTTACAGATTATTTTGGGTGAAGTGTTAGAAGATCATCAAGGTTTGGTTGGAGAATACAAGCAGGGAAAGCACGAGGTGTTAAATTTTTTAATTGGGAAAGCTATGTCAATGTCTAAGGGTAAACTTAATGCCATTGTGATTAAAGAGGGTTTAATAAAAAGGTTAAACTAACTGATTACGAGTGCCAATAATCAGCAGATGTTTTTCCCAATCGGTGAGTAATTGGGAAAATTTTTGAGCTTGACCAGGGTATGTGGCGTTGATAATTCTGCTAGCATCAACAATATCAGTTTGAGCAACGTCAATGGCAACGTGAATACCCCCTTTTTCTTTTTTTAGAGCGTTGACGACATAAAGATAATAGTCACCTTCACACATTGGGTTTCTGGTGGCTGAAGAAACCAAAACAATTGTAATTTCTTTTTCTATGGTTTTGTATTGGTTAATAATATTTTCAATTACGGCTATAGCTTCGGAAGAAATATTACCTTCGCCCCAAAAATTAGTAATGATTACTTCTGGACCGTGTTTTTCAAGGAGATCGTTTCTAACAAGATTGTTAATTCTCCAGTTAATTGCTGACAGTCCGCCGTGGCCAGTAGCGTCAATAACGTTTTGAATTATTGCTTTGGATAAATTAGCGGCAAAAATAAACCTATTTGTTTCTGTATTGAGCAAGTTTATAAACTCGTGGTTTGCCGGTGTTGGTGGCAAAACGACATTTGATTCTTGGGCATTTTGCAACAAATATTCTAATTCTTCTTTACTTAGGCTCCATTTAGCACTGAATGTTCCCTTTTCTTTGATTGGAGGATAGGGAGATGGATCTTCTTTACTTACCATTCTTTTTAAAATTCTTCCGTCTGAAATAGCATAGCCACCGTGAGGTAAAACTCCATTTTTTACTGCCTTGGCAACCAGATTAGCGGTTTCCATGTTAACCGTCGTGTCTGAGTTTTCTGCGTCTTGAGGAAGATTGGCCCCGACTGTAATTATGGTAGTTCCTAGTTGTTGAGCAAGATATTCAAAAGTTCTAGCCATTCTGTCATGAGAATCAGTTCCTAGGGTAAAAATAAACACCGTTTCTGAAAGAATTTGGGCAAGAGTTGTGTTTTCAGTAGATTCTTGAAGATAACTTTGAGTTTGGTCATAGATTTTGGCGAGAACGCAAGCCGTAAAGGCAGAATAATAAACAGTTTCTGTATTTTGGGTGCTGTCTGGTAAGACAAATTCATGTTTTCTAAGCATTAGTGTTGTTATCAGGGTAGATAAAACAGGATCTTGGGTGATGGTCTCCTGAAGAGAAGTGGTGGGGAGATTGTTTTCTTGATAAGTAAATTCTTGAAGGGCGTATCTAAAAGCTTGAGTGATGGAGTCGTTTTGCTTGGTGAGCTTTTCGATAATATCTGAAATTGGACGGGCAGAAAAGTCAACAAAACGTTGGTCTGTTAAGGCCGCTTCATCACCAACGTTGGTTAGTGCTCCGTTAACTTCAACCATGCTGTAGGTGCCTCCTAGAGGAAATATTTCTGTTCTTATTGCACTCATATTAATCGTTAATCTTCAATAAGGTTGAAGAAATTTTTAATAATCATAAAGATGTCTTTGGTGGAGATGTTTGCAGTATCGTCTGTTAATTCATCAATATTATAACCAAGTTTTTCAAGATATGATCGTGTTCTGGTGTAGAAAAAAGCAGATACCTCACCCCACATTTCAGGATGAAATTGAACACCAAAAACCTTGTCAGATAACTTTAAGGCTTGAAACTGGGTTCGTTCTGAATTTGCCAACACCACCGCTCCGTTGGGTAGAGTAATAATGTGATCATTATGATAAAGCCAGGCTATGAATTGATTAGAAACTTTATTAAAAAAAGAAGATTTTTGGCCATTAGTGGTTAGTGCAATGGTAAAACAGCCAATTTCGGATAAGTCAGGTCTGTATTTTACCTCTCCACCATACATGTGGCCTAAGAGTTGGTGGCCGAAGCAAATCCCCAAGATGGGTAAATCGGCTTTGATTGCTGTTTCAATAAAAGGAACTTCTTGTTCTCTGACCCAGTTATATTCTGGTTTTTTGTTAGGACCAAAAGCATCATAAACACCAAACTCTCCTCCACTAATTATTATCGCATTAGTGTCTTTTATGTTGGGTAGATTTTCTCCTTCGTGTAATTTTACAACTTGTATTTTTTGTTCTGGATAAAGTAGCTGAATTGTTTTAATTGCGCCAAGTGACACATTCGGGGGCATTTTCAATGATACAAATCCGTCTTTCTTGATTCATTTGTTTTTTTGAGTATAACTTATATTGTATGTAGTGTCTATGTTTGGGTTGACATTAAAATTGTAGAGTATGATAATGAAGTAAATTGAAGATATTAAAATGAAAAAATTGCAAGTTCAATCAGTCATTGATAGTGTAAAGAAAATAATGGCTGGAGACAAAAAAAGCCGAGTAATATCAGCAGTTTCTGGGGGAGTAGATTCAACTGTGGTTAGTGCAATTGTTGCCAAAGCAATCGGAAATAGACTTATTCCTGTTCATATTGATAATGGGTTAATGAGACTGGGTACCGCCGAAGAAGTAAAGTACATTTTTGAATCTGTTTTGGGAATTAAGTTAGTGGTTGTTCGAGCAAGGGAAAATTTTTTACAAGTTCTTAAGGGAGTAACTTCGCCAGAAGAAAAAAGGAAAAAAATTGGTAAATTATACATTGACTTATTTGAAAAAATAGCTAAAAAACACGGTGATGTTAAATATTTGGTTCAGGGGACGATTTATCCTGACATAATTGAAAGTTACGGATCAAAACATGCAGGTAAGATTAAAAGTCATCATAATGTTGGTGGCTTACCAAAAAATATGAACTTAAAATTGTTAGAGCCGTTGCGTGATTATTATAAAGAGGAGGTAAAAGAGCTGGGTAGGCAAATGAATTTATCAGAATCTATTTTAACAAGACAGCCACTTCCTGGACCCGGGCAGGCAATTAGAATTATTGGAGAGGTGACTCAAAAAAGGCTTGCAAAACAACAGCAGTCAGATCAAATAGTAATAGAAGTTTTGAAAGATGCAGGTTGGTATAACAAGATATTTCAAAGTTTTCCAATTTTGACTGGAATAAAAAGCACGGCAATTAAAGACAACAAACGGATTTACAATGAAGTATTGGGCTTAAGAATTTGCAATAGTAAAGATGCTATGATGGCTGGATGGACGCAATTGCCATATAAAATTTTACAAAAGATTTCAACCAGAATAACAAATGAAGTTCCTGGAATTTCGAGAGTGGTTTACGATATTACTACAAAGCCGCCTGCAACCATAGAATGGGAGTAAAAACATTTTTTAAGGAATTATGATATAGTACGTTGTATTATTAGTTGTTTTATAGGTTATGGCAAAGATTGAAATAAGAGGCTATTCAATTTATCCGGATTACCCAACAAACCCAGAAACTGAAATGGCCAGAAAACGAGCAGAAAAGATTGTGACGAGACGGCTTGATGAAAAGACGGATATCGCTGAAACAGAAAGAGAAGCAAAAGAAAAGTTTTTGAAGGGTTTTTCCTCTTTGACTAACTGAGGATTGGTGGCTATACTAATATAGTGCACACTGGTTTTTCTCATAAACTATATTTAAGTAAACAGACTGAGGGGATTTTGGCCAGGGTTGATCGGTTTTCTAATAAGTTGTATTTGGAGATTGGAGGCAAGATTCTTTATGATGCTCACGCGTCTAAGGTGCTACCTGGTTTTAAGCCAGAAGCCAAGTTGGAAATGCTAAAAAAACTAAAAGAAAAAGCAGAATTGATTATTTGTATTTCAGTTCCTGATATTGAACGAGGAAAAAAGAGAAATGATTGGAAATTAACCTATGATGATTGTGTTTTTGAGATGTATAAAAGATTCGAGGAGGGGGGGATTGGGAAAACCTAAGGTGGTAATTACTAGATTTGAAACTGGAGAAAAACAACCAAAAACTCAAGCTTTTATTAATAAATTAAAGAGAGAAAAAATTAAGTTTTACATTCATCATTTTATTAAAGGTTACCCCAATGATGTTGATTTTATTTTGAGCAAATTAGCCTTTGGAAAAAATCCGTATATAAAAACCAAAAAACCATTAGTGGTTGTGGTTGCTCCTGGAGCTGGTAGCGGTAAGCTGGCCGTTTGTTTAAATCAACTTTATTATGAACATCAAAAAGGAGTGATCGTGGGTTATGCCAAACTTGAAACTTTTCCTGTTTGGAATTTACCACTTAATCATCCGGTAAATAAAGCGTATGAGGTGGTTACCTCTGATCTGGGAGACTTTAATTTAGTTGACCCCTTTCATTTTAAGGCTTACAAGAAAAGGGCAATTAATTACAATAGAGACATAGAGGCTTTTCCTGTTATTAAAGAAATTCTTGGGCGTATCTTTAAAGAAGATATTTATCAGTCTCCTACTGACATGGGGGTCAATATGGCTGGATTTGCAATTACAAATGATTTAATAGTTAGAAGGGCGGCTAAAAAAGAAATTCAAAGGAGAAGAAATGGTAGAATTTGTGTATGAATGATAAAGATAAAATCAAAGATTTGATTGAGAGGTGTGTGGAGAACGTGATTCCTTCGAAAAAGGAGTTGGGGGAGTTGCTTTTGTCTGGTAAAAAATTAAATATATATTTTGGGATTGATCCAACTGGTATTAAGATTCATTTGGGTCATGCGATGCCTTTACGGAAATTACAATTATTGTCTGATTTGGGCCACAAAGTAACGTTTTTAATTGGGGATTTTACGGCTACTATTGGGGATACTTCTGATAAAGAAGGTGAACGACCGGTTTTAACCAGGGAGGAGATTGAGAAAAATTTTGCTACTTACAAAAAACAAGCGGAGAAGGTGTTGGATTTTACCAATATTGAAGTGAAGTTTAATAGTGAGTGGCTGAAAAAATTGACCTTTGGAGAGGTGTTGTTTTTGGCCGGTCATTTTTCTGTTAATGATTTTGTGAGCAGAGAATTAATAAGAAAAAGACTGGATGAAGGTAAAAGAGTGAGTTTGCCTGAAGTGTTGTATCCGTTGATGCAAGGTTATGACAGTTATCATTTGAATACTGACATTCAGCTGGGTGGGACCGATCAGACATTTAATATGCAGGCCGGTAGAAAACTGAATAAGGTGTTGGGTAAGAAGGAGTCGTTTATTATTGCTAATGGGTTTTTATTGGGGACGGATGGTAGAAAGATGAGTAAGACTTGGGGGAATGCTATTTGGTTGGATGATAAACCAGAAGAAATTTATGGCAAGGTGATGTCTATTAAGGATGAGTTAATAATTGAGTATTTTAAGTTTGGAACTAGTGTGTCTTTGGGTGAGATTGATGAAATTAAAAAAAAGTTGGAGAAGAGTGATAATCCGATGGAGATTAAGAAGCGATTGGCGGAGAAAATAATTGAGGAGCTTTATTCTGAAAAAGAGGTTGTAATGGCTGGTGAGCATTTTGAGAAGACGATTCAACAGAAACAGGTAGTTGGTGATGTAATGACCGTGGTGGTGGGTAAGAAGGAATTGAGCGTTGATGAATTAATGGAGATAGTGGTTGATAAGGGATTGGTGGAGAGTAAATCTCAGTTTAGGCGATTGATTGAACAAGGAGCGGTTTATGTAGATGAGAAACGGTTGGATGGTGATGTAATTCAATTGACTAAAGAGGTAGTGGTGAGGATTGGGAGGAGAAGGTATTTGAAATTGGTGAAGTAATAGGAGAGTTTTTTTAGTCTTGACGAATGTTGTTTGATTAGGTAGACTAGTGATACTGTTATGGCGAGACAAGAAATAGTAGCACTAAATTTGATTAGAGGACCAATTGAGAGGAGAGATTATGCATCTGAGCAAGGTAAACCAAATCCAGAATTTTCTTTTATTGACTGTGGGTTGGGACATTCACCGTTTGAATATCCAGGTCAGGTTAATGACGTGTTGGGTGGAATTACCAAAGACTTATTAAGAGAGTATCCAGCGGATCCTTATGCAAAGAGGTTGGGTGTGCATGTTAGAGAGAGATTTGGTTTAAACAAAAAAACCGAGGTATTTTTTGGGGGATGTGGCAGTTATGGTTTGTTTCTTCGGATATGGTGAAAAGTAGTGGGTTGGAATTAGTGGGATATGGTCCTCAGTTTACTAATGTAGTGGTATTGGCGGATAGGGCGAGGATACCGTATATGGCTGTACAGTCGCCATTGTTAGAGCCGATTGAAGTAAAAATATCTGATTTGTGTGATTATTTGCAAAGAAGAAAGGGACTGGCGGTGGTATATGTTGATAATCCTAATAATCCAACAGGGGATGTAATTAACGGAGAGAGTTTGAAAGCCTTAGTTATGTTGACACAAAAACGAGGAGATTTGTTGATTGTGGACGAAGCCTTTGGAGATTCTATACTTGATGGGATGTCTGCATTTGGGTTGATGGAAAATGCTAATAACATGATAGTAACGAGATCTTTATCTAAGGTGATTGGTTTGGCTTCGCCAAGATTAGGATACATGGCAATGTCGAGACCTTTGGCTGAGGTATATAAAAATATTGAGTTGGTTTTTTCTGTGGATACTTTTACTGGTTTGGTTGGAGAGGTAGCATTGGAGCCTGTGATGCTAGCTGAGTTTTTGCCGGACGTGAGAAAGAAGACTGAGTTGATAAAAAGGCAGATGGTAAGGGTGTTACAAGAGGTGGGAATTGATGTGTTTGAATCACATCCAATGGTAAGTATTTTGTTGGCTAGAGGTGAGGGTAATTTTTATAAAACTTTGTTGGACCTTGGGATTGGTACGGAAGATGGAGCTACGTTTAAACCTACCCATGAGAATATGGATAGTTCATTGGTTAGAATGAGAATACCAGGCAGTTTGGGTAGGGTGGCTGAGATAAGGAAGAGATTGGAAAAAATATGAAACGAGAGAGATTGGCTGAAATTGGTTCGGGAATTATTGAAATAGGTAACGGAAATTGGTTGAAAGAAAGAGAGAAAGGAGAAACTTGGTATAAGAGATTGGGTTGGCAAGAAATTGAAGAACTTGAGAAAATGGTGGAGCTACAAAGTTTAGTGTGGGAAATGCCAGTTAGAGAGGCGGTGCCAAGTAACTTTTTGGCTGTAGCTGAAGATACGGGTGGTGCGGTGATTGCAAGCTATAACAAAGATGGAGAGATGAACGGAATGTCTTTTACGGTGGGGACTATTTTTAATAAATTGATTTTGCATATGGTGGGAGTGGATAGAGAGAATCGTTATGTAAATGATTTAGGTAGGGATATGTGTTTATTGCAGGGAATGTTGGCGAGAGAAAAAGGTGTGGATAGAATTGATTGGACGTATGATCCGTTATTGGGAGCAAATGCCAGATTGTATATTGAAAAGTTGGGTGCGTGGCCGTATTTATATACCGTGAATAAGTATGGTAGGGTGCCAAGTGATTTGTATGGTGAGTCGCCGACTGACAGGTTTACCGTAAGATGGGATATTGGTAATCTAGTGGTTTGGAGTCATGTGTGCGATGGAGATTTGGAACCATTGTCCCTTATGGATGTTGATGGTTTGCCAGTGATTGATGTGACTGATTTGAAAAAAGTTGAACGAGATAGGTTCCTGGTGCAAATACCAGGGGTTGCTGAGAATGTTGTTGATGTTGACAAATGGAGGATGGGTTTAAGAAAAGTTGCTTTAGTGACTATGGATTGGCAGGCGGATAGGGATTTTGGAGTAGGGACTCATTTGGTAAGTGGTTTTGCAAGCGGTATGATAAATGGAGATAGGCGAAATTATTATGTATTTAGCAGAAAGATTTAACACATGAAGATAAAGAAGGTTGAGATTTTACATATAACTTTACCGATGAAGTTTACTTTTACTACGGGTTTTGGTGACATTAGTGAAAGAGATGCGGTAATCGTGAGACTTGAGACCAATGATGGTGTGGTTGGTTATGGGGAGGCGGCAGCGTTATCTGCCCCAGTTTATTTAACCGAGACTACTGAGACATGTATCCATATAATTAAGGATTTCTTGGTCCCCAAGCTGTTAAATAGGGAGTTAACCATAGAGGAGTACGTGAATGATTGTAGTTTTGTTAGAGGAAATAATATTGCTAAACATGGAGTGGAGTCTGCCTTGTGGGAGATTGAGTCACTTTTGAAAAAGAAAAGTTTGAAGGATTTGTTGGGTGGGACAAGGAGTAAGGTACCTATTGGGGAAAGTATTGGAGTGCAGCCTAGCGTTGATAAATTACTTGAGGTGGTTGGAAAAAGGGTGGGTGAAGGGTATCGGCGGATAAAGATAAAAGTGAAACCAGGGTGGGACTGTAAACCTCTGAGGGCGATTAGAAAAAAATTCCCCAAAATATCTTTGATGGTAGATGCCAACTCTTCTTATAGATTGAAGGATATGGATTTATTGAGGAAACTAGATGAGTTTGATTTGTTGATGATTGAGCAACCGTTGGCATTTGATGACATTATTGATCATGCTAAGGTGCAGAAAGAACTAAAAACCCCTATTTGTTTGGATGAGAGCATATTGAGTGCTGAAGATGCAAGAAAAGCAATTGAGATTGGTGCTTGTAGAATAATTAATGTGAAGCCAGGGAGAGTAGGTGGCTTGACTGAGGTGAAAAAAATTAACAAAATAGCGAAGAAAAACGGGATAAAGTTATGGTGTGGGGGAATGCTAGAGACTGGAATTGGAAAAGCATACAATGTGGCGGTGGCAACATTGTCTGAATTTTCTTTACCTGCTGATATTACTCCGTCTAAGACTTTTTTTGGAGAAGATGTTACTAAACAAGACATTGAGATTTCTAATGATGGTTTTGTGTCTGTACCAAGTGGTGTGGGAATGGGTTATGAAGTAGTTAAGTCTAGAATTAATAAATATATGGTTAAACAATTTGAGATAAAATAAAAAATATGAGAGAGATACTTAGTCACCTGGTGGCTTTTGAAACAGTTGGAGGAAATGATGATGAGATAGAAGAGTGTTTTGAGTATATTGGAGAGCGCCTTGATTTTTATCCGTTTATTAAAAAACGATTTGAGAGTAATGGAAAAATATCTTATGTTTGGTTGACGGAGGACACTTTGAAGCCAAAGGTTTTGTTGAACGCCCACATTGACGTGGTGCCTGGGTCCGATGGAATGTTTGTGATGAAGGAGGAAGGTGGAAAACTTTTGGGGCGAGGAGTGAGTGACATGAAGTTTGCCGTGGCAGTATTTATAGATGTGTTGAAAGAGTTGTATGAAGAAAAAGGAGAGTTGCCAAGTTTAGGAATTATGCTTACTTCTGATGAAGAAGTTGGAGGAATGAATGGAGTTGGTTACTTGGTAAATGAGATTGGATTTAAACCAGAGGTGGTGGTGATTCCTGATGGGGGAGATAATTGGCATATAGTGAATGAAGCCAAGGGAGTGCTGCATGTTAAGTTAGTTGTTAATGGTGAGTCAGCACATTCATCGAAGCCATGGGAAGGTAAAAATGCGATTGATTTATTAATGAAAGATTTGGTGGTTTTAAGGAAAGAGTTTCCCAGCCCTGAAAAGGAGGTTTGGGAAACAACGATGAATATTGGTCAGTTGCACGGTGGGAGTCAAACCAATCAAGTGTGTGATTTGGCCGAAGGGTATTTGGATTTTAGACATATCCCAAAAGAAAAAAGGGAGTCTTTATGGAAGAGAATAAGGGATGTAGTTAAGTTTTCTGAGCTGGAAGAGATCGTTACAGCAGACCCATTTTTTGTTGATGGTGATGATAAACATATTAAACTTTGGAGTAAGTTGATTACTAGATACAGGACCGAAAGGTTGTTAGCTAGGGAGCATGGCGCATCTGATGGAAGGTTTTTTACTAGTAAAGAGATTCCTGTGATTTTGTCTAAACCGGAAGGTGGTCTGGTACATACAGAAAATGAATGGTTGGATGTGAAAGCCATGGGTGAATATAAAGAGGTGTTAAAGGAATTCTTGATCTCCTTGACAAAGACCGATAATTAATGTAACTTAATTAAGTAATATGGGACTGAGTAAAGAAAGATTTAGGAGGGACAGGGAGAGATTGGTTGTGGAGTTGGCTGAAACAGGTGATCATTTAATTGGAGAGATAGATTTGGTTTTGTCTGCGTATCCTGATTTAAAAAGACCTGGGCTTGAAACAACTATTTTTATGGAGAAAATGGCAGAGTTGTTTATAGGTAAGAGTTCACGCTTCCTGAATGGGTTTAGATAGCGTAATTTGGATTAGTGAGAAGTTCTCTGCATTCTTTTAGAGGGTTTAGGTCTTTGGTGTCCCAGGTTCCAAACAAAGATGAAAGAATCTCTTTTGTTTTCGAGCC
>JAHJQJ010000042.1 GCA_018819325.1 Patescibacteria group bacterium | reverse complement strand
GCGGTGGTGTAAATAACGGTGATTTCTGTTGATTCTTGGTAGTCTTGTCCGTTGCTGGTGGTGATGTTGATAATGTTTTCGCCACCAACTAGGTTTATTTCTTGCTCCCAGTTACCAGTTTCATCTGCTTGAATGATGGTTTGACTGTCTTCCCAGATTAGGGCGATCCAGGCGTCTGCTAAGGTTTTACCGGTTAGAGTAAGGCTGTCTTGGAACGAGACGCTGTTGTTGAGCGGGGAGGTGATTTGGAGAGTGGGGGATGGGGATGGGGGAGTAGGGCTCTGCATGCTTAAAGCCGGAGCAAGATCGGCAGCGGGACGATTAGCAAGATTTATACCAAAAATTATGACTCCACCAAGGATTATACCTAGAATTATGGCTAAAATTATTTCTTTACGCATAAGTTTGTCTGTAACAAGTACAATAACAGGTATAGCAAGTGAAGTCAAATTTGTGCTAATATGTCTTTACTATGGAGTTGAAGTATTTGGGGCAATCTAGTTTTAGAATGAGGTTTAAGAGTGGGATGATTTTGGTGATTAACCCGCTTGATAAACAAAAGTGTGACATTGTGGCCTTGTCTCGTGCTCAAAAAGATGGTGGTTTTGTTGAGGAGACTTTTGTAATTTCTGAAGAAGGGGAGTATGAAATTGGAGGAGTGGGGGTAGTGGTGATAAAGGAAGGGGAAGAGAATTTAATAATGGTGATTAGGCAAAATGGAATAACTACTTGTCATTTGGGTAATCTAAGTCACGATTTGAGTGAAAAACAAATTGAGGAAATTGGCCCCGTGGATGTTTTGTTGTTGCCGGTAGGGGGGAAGTTGGGGGAGCTGATTTCAAACATAAGTCCTTCTATTGTGGTGCCAATGTGGCACAAAGAAAAAGAATTGGCTGAGTTTTTGGACAGTTCTAGTTTGGAGATAATGCTTGAAGGAGTGGATAAGGTCAAAATTGATGCTAATACATTACCAGAAAATACAAAATGCCTAGTCCTAAAATCCCACCACACTCAGTAGAAGCGGAAAAGTCAGTTTTGGGGGCTTTGTTGATTGATAAGGACGCGGTGACGGAGGTAGCAGAGGTGTTGAAGCCGGACATGTTTTATAGTACTTCTAATGGTTTGATATTTGAGGCGATGACAGATCTTTATGAAAATAGAGATCCAATTGATGTTTTGACCGTTTCTGACAAGCTTAAGAAAGGAAAGAATTTGGTTAAGGTGGGTGGGCGAGCGTATCTTTCTTCTTTATCTAATGAAGTGCCGGTGGCGGCTCACATTTTGAAGTATGCTCATATATTAAAGGAGACTTTTATAAAACGGCAGATGATTGGTTTGGGGGCAAAGTTGGGGGAGTGGGCTTTTGATGATGGCATGGTGTTGGATGACGTGTTGGATAAAGCTGAGCAGGCGGTGTTTTCTTTGTCTCAGAAGAATGTAAAAAAATCGTTTATACCGGTTAAGGATGCTTTGGCAGAGAGTTTTGACAGGTTAGACGAGATTCATAAGGACTCTGGTGGTTTAAGGGGTGTGCCAACTGGTTTTGTTGATTTGGATAATGCCTTGGCTGGTATGCAGGACAGCAACATGTTGGTATTGGCGGCTAGGCCAGGTATGGGTAAAACTTCTTTGGCTACCAACATTGCTCAGTTTGTAGCGGTAGAAAAACGGATGCCGGTGGGTTATTTTTCTTTGGAGATGAGTAATTTGGAAATGGTTGATAGGATATTGGTGGCGCAGGCGAATATTGATGCCTGGAAAATGAAAACTGGAAATTTAAGTGGGGATGACTTTACTAAACTGTCTGAGGCTATGGGAATTTTGGCCGAGTCGCCACTTTATATAGATGATACTCCGGGTCAGACGGTTTTGGAGATGAGGACTAAGGCTAGAAGGTTGCATGCTCAGGTGGGTTTGAAGCTTTTGGTAGTTGATTACCTGCAATTAGTAGTTGGCGGTGGAAGGTATGATAGTAGGGTACAGGAGGTAGCGATAATTTCTCAGGGGTTAAAGAATTTGGCTAGAGAGTT
>JAHJQJ010000003.1 GCA_018819325.1 Patescibacteria group bacterium | reverse complement strand
CAATTCCATAGAAAATAACCTTACAGTTTGCCTTTTTTAGTTCTTCCAATAATTCTTCGGACATAAGACCAACCCTGCCATCACAAGCCCAAGAAAGTTCATCTAGACCTCGCTTGTGCATTCCCCTGCACAACTCAATAGTCCATTTTTTGTTTACCACAAGAAGGTCATCAACAAATCTGACATATCTTACACCGAACTCCTTATAAATCTGCTCCACTTCATCAAGGACATTTGTCACAGTCCTCCTTCTATGCACCCTTCCCCATATAGCAGGGGCATCGCAAAATTGACAAAGGTAGGGGCATCCCCTTGTTGCCAACATCGGACTAAAAGTTTCACCTTCAGTCCATAATCCCCTATAAGCAGGACTCTGCAGTAGTTCTCTGGCTGGAAAAGGTAGCGTATCAAGGTCGGCAACATGTGGCCTATCAGGAGTAACGATAACCTCATCACCCTCTTTAAAGGTTATGCCTTTTACATCTCGAAGATTGCCACCTTCTTGAACAGTCTTAATCAACTCAAGAGCTGTTATCTCACCCTCGCCCCTTACGCAAATATCAACCGACGGATCACCAATAACACTTCTATGCTCAAAATGAACATGCGGGCCTCCTAAAATTACCTTTACCCCGTTAGAAAACTTGCTGCCTTTAGATGGTTTTCTAACGGGGTTTATATCTGGATTGATTTCTTTTACTTTAGCCGAAAGATAAAGGGCGCTATTTATCCTTGCGGTAATAGCGGTTATGCCAACAAAATCGGGGTTTTCTTTTCTAACCTCTTCGATTACCTCACCATGTGAAAGACCCATTGTCCTGGCTTCAATCAAACGAACATCGATATCATTCTGCTTGAGAACTGCGGCTATATATAAAAGTCCAAGCGGGGGATAGACCTCGTGTATTTCAGTAGTTTGATGCGCATCCTGCCTCTGGCAGGAATCAGGGACTTCATCGGGCGGATCAATTAAAACGCATTTAGTCTTTTTCATACATAAACTTAGAAATTTTAGTTAAATTCTCCATCCCTCTTATCTCATGCGGATATAAGGGTACCTTTACTATTTCGTATTCTTTGTATTCTGTTTTTTCGTCTATCCGTTGGATATAACCTATCTGCTCATTTCTCTTTGAGCGGCAAAAATCGCAATCTGTCGGCGGAATTACCATATTAATGACAACATGGCTGCAGGGAATGCCAAGGCCTTTCATACTAAGGAGTAGGTCTTCGGTTTCAAGCATGCCCATCGCCTCAGGAATAGTTACAGCTATAAACTCACTTTTTTCGGGATTTGTAAGAAACGCGTGCATCTTCTGCACTGTCTCTTGAGAGGCCAATATCTTTTTGGCTAACACCTCAATGTTATCAACGGGCACCTCCCGATGGTACCTCAAAATTGCTCTATAAGTAACTCTCAGCCATTCTCTAACTAACTCTGGGAATTTTAAAAGTTCAATTAAATGCCCTGTGGGCGCGGTGTCAAATATATATATATCGAAATCTCTGTTTTTAATGAATCCCATAATCTTTTCCAAAGCTAATACCTCTTCCAGGCCAGGCGGATAGGTATCGACAAATTCGACCATGACCTTCTCATCAAAATCTAACTTCCATTTTCTGCCTCCAGCAAGGTGACTATTCTGCCATTTTTTAAATGCATCTTCTATGTTTACTTTGTATTCTTTGCTAAAATCCTCATATAATCTTGTAGCGTTTATCTCCAGGGCATAGAGATTGCGGAGCGCGGGGTTAACAGCAGTCACTGTATCCCCTATGGGCATAGCGAAGCTATCGGCTAAAGAGTGAGCAGGGTCAGTAGAGAAAACTAATATTTTTTTGCCAGGATTGTGCTTAGCAATAGACAATGCTGTGGCGCTAGAGACCGTAGTCTTTCCTACTCCGCCCTTCCCACCGAAAATAATAAAGTGTAAATCTTTATTTAAAATTTCTGACATCATACCCGACTTAATATTATCTTCGTTTCTTAAGGGTTCTAATACAGATTGCGTCAGCGAATATTGGCTGCCATTCCCAGATAAAAACTCACCAAACCTCAATAGCCTTTCTTTTCCGCGTATTTCATTTGAAAATACTGGTAGCTTGATGAGATTATAAGAAGAAAAAAAATCATCAATCTCTCTGAGATAGCTTTCTTGCCCTTTTCTTCTGGTTGAACAAAAGGCGCAGTTTTTCTCATCTTGAATACGGTTCACAATAATATTACGCACAGGGATACCTTCTCCTCTTAAAGTAGCAAGGAGCCTCTCCGTTTCTGCTATACTTAATTCTTCTGGAATAGTAACAGGAATAAATTCACAAATTTCTGCGTCTTTAAGAAT
>JAHJQJ010000041.1 GCA_018819325.1 Patescibacteria group bacterium | reverse complement strand
TCGTGATTGGGGCAGATTTTTCATCTTAACTTAAGTTTAACAAGAACCCAAGCATGTGTCAAGAACAATTTATGGATGTATCAGCATATTTATGTACTTACAAGATGATCAGAGAAGTGGTTTGGTAAAACTCGTTCAGGAGGTGTGAACTCTTACGTTGTGCTGTTTTAAAAATTCATATTCAACTTTTGAAAAAAGGCTTGCAGGTATTTGGAACAGTTTTTTTTGCGCAACTTTGATAGCTTGGTCAGACTGATCAACCCCGATCCAATTCCTGTTTAATTCTTGTGCAGCAACAAGTGTTGTTCCAGAACCGCAAAAACAATCCAGCACCAAATCACCTTCGTTCGAAGACGCCTTTACAATAAATTTTAATAAATCCAAACTCTTTTCTGTTGGATATTTTGGATATTGCGGGTCTTTAAATTCCCAAATATCTTGCATTTTTTTTCCTTTTTTTTCGGCAAGGAATATTTTTTTGCGAGGAACTCCATTTTTGGACCACTCAATGAGGCCTTGTTTGTCTAATTTTTCTAAAACTGAAGGAGCACTACGCCAATGACGGCCCGTTGGTGGTTTTACACCCCTCCACTCTTTGCCAGTGTCGCCGTTGGTAGTTTCTCCGGGTGCGTGAAGTGGAATTGTTGTATATCTGCGTCCATCTCTATCAATCCTTTTGAATAAACGATTTTTATCTGCTTCTGTGAAAGAGGTGTGTGGTTCATTCCAAATTGGATTTTCTGATTTTGAGTAAAAAAGTATTAAGTCTTTTATGTTGCCATATGCTTTGCGAGAAAAATTTTTAGGGTTGCACTTAATACGAGTAATATCATTTCGGAACATAGTGCGTCCAAAAATTTCATCCATAATGAGTTTTACATAGTGTCCGACTTTATAATCAATATGCAGGTAGATTGAACCTCTCTCGGATAAAAGTTCTCGTAAAAAAATTAAACGTTCTCGTAAAAATTCTAAAAAATCATCTCCGATAAGAGTATCGCTATATGCGATTGTGTCGTCATTGCTACTACTAACCGTGTTTGCACGCTCGTCACTTATTTTAAAATGTCCGTTTGTGGCAAAGGGTGGGTCGATGTAAATGAGATCCACCTTGCCAGAATAATCGCTAAGCAAGGTTTTTAAAACTTGAATATTATTGCCCTGAATAAGTTTGTTTTTAGTCTTTTCTCCAAAGATGGTTTCTAGTTTTGCACTTACCGTTTGGGTGATAATATCCTCCTTCGATTTTTTGTTTTCGTATGTAATTATCATATCTAAAGCTGGTAAAGAAATTGGCGTAAAACCAGCGCACTCACTATGTTTTCGTTTTTTAATTTTCCTGTTATATTTTTGTGCATTTTATTTTTGTTTTTGATGTAAAGCACTCCGTCAAGAATGGCAATTATGGTTGCATTTACCCCCCTTGACTTCAAGGTCGAAACGGCATCGTTAAATTGTGCGTTTTGATGTCCGCCAAAATCGGTTAGAAATTTTGCTTCTCCTATTACATATTTTCCATTAAAACGTCCGATAAAATCTAAACCTTTATTGTGTTTGTAATTCAAATGTTTATTAGCAAATAACATCATTTCTGCATCGCTTGCGTCTAAAATGACATTACCCCTTGCTTTTATGAATTTATCAGGTCTTAATGGTTGAACGCCTAAAGATTTTTTGGCAACCCAGCGTTTAAATAATGGTCCAATTTGACGGTTTGTTTCCTTTGGTTCTGATGACCGGGAAAAAATTTCATTAAGACCCATTTCATAAAGGCGTCCACACAAACGATCAACTGTGGCGGGGTTTCGTTTTATCGATGTATTATCACGTTTGAGATAGGCAACGTACGAGTCTTTAATTGGAAATAAGTCCATTTTTAAAAGACTCTCTAGTAGCGTGGTGTTATCTTTCTTGTTAAATGCTTTTTCAATAATTTTCCATAGTTCATCGTCGATGTTTCTGATTCCATCAGGGATTGTGGGGTAAACTTGGAAAAGGTCGTCTAAATAACTCCTTTGATTAGCATAGTCTATGCTTAATTGTGTCCAATAATTCATGAATTTATTCTATAATTAAATTTACATTATTAGGAAACATACAAACAGTATACACAAAAGATTCTGGGCAAGCCAGAATGACAAGAACGGTTTTTGTCAGTCCTTGTCAGGTTTTAAGCGTGTAATAAGTTGATTTGCCTTTACCTTTCCTGCAAATTATCTCTAGCTTGATGAGTTTTTGGAAATCTAAGGCTCGTGTGGCTTTGGCTCGTTTAACTAATTTAGCGTAATCTTTGTCAGCAATAAAATTATTTTTTTTGATATGTTTTAGTATTTTTTGGTGAAAGGGTTTAAGTTGAGTATTGGGATTAAGATCAATGTGTGGCAATAATTTTTTTATTCTTAATAATTCGTCAATAATACCTTCCGTAAAGTACTCAAGCCAGGGAGTAAAATCAATATTTTTGTTCAAATCATAATAATCACCTTGTTCACCAACAGCTTTAAAATAGCGAGTGACATTCTGGTTGTAGTAGTTTTCAAAACTAAAGAGATTAAAAGTATTCAATCCTAGTTTGGCAAGTAAAAGTTTAGTAGCAAGACGAGTAGTTCTACCGTTTCCATCCATAAAAGGATGAATAATAACCATTTGTTTGTGAAAAATACCCGCAATAATCAAGGGGTCAATTTTATTTTGATTAACCTTGGTAAACTCAACTAATTCTGTAACTAATCTTTTTACGTCTTTGACATCGGGTGGTAAGAAAACGACTTTTTTGATTTTTGGGTTGTTGACAACAACAGGTAATTGTCTTAACTGGCCCGATTGATTTTTAGGAAGAAGTTTTTGAGTAACCTGCTGATGAATTTTGAAAATTGATTTTAAAGAAAGTTGTGTTGAATGTTTTAGCTTTTTATTAAGATCAATGAGAGCGTTGTTGTAGTTAAGGACCTCTTGTTCACTATCTCTTATATGTTGAGGTCTTGACTTAAGAATTTTTTTAACTTCGGTTAAGGGGAGTGGGTTACCCTCAATACTCGTAGAAGCAAAGGTGGAAATGGCTCTGGCAATTTTTTGAAATTCCATTAAAACTACACTAGGAAATCTTTGCTGATTTAGCTCAATTACCAAGTTGTTAACTTGTTTTATTTGGCTTAACAACTTGTCAGTGATAGTGTATTTTGGTTTAAACATATAGACTAATTATGGACGAATATTGGACGAATGTCAAGGACGGTCTTTGTTATTTAATGAGGTTTTGGGCGAGTTAATTGTTGAATTGTTTCATATTATCATTTTTCTTACTTCTGCTTCTAATTCTTCTTTTTTCGGCAGACAGCGTCTGCCATTTTGGATATGCTGCGTAAAAACGTCTCATATCCAAAACATTACGTCTGCTGAACCCCTTTCCAAATTGAGATTTTAAGTCTTTGGAAAGATTATCCAAAAGTTTGGTGCCATATTCGGCTTTGACATTTCCTTTTTGTTCATAACTCAATTGTATGTAAAAATCTAAAACTAACAAATTTATTTCTTATTTATTTTATTGAATGGAAGAACTAGGGCAGTTTTTATATATAAATTAGTATACACAAAGGATTCTGGACAAGCTCCACCAAAGGCGGACAGGCAGAATGACCTATTGCTTAGAGGCTTGAATAAACCATCTACCAATGTTGTCTAGCGTAAGTGTTAAATTAGTAAATTTTGAGAAGAGTTTTTGAACTTCTCTTTTGCTATACATGCTGTGCGGCAATCCTTTCTCTGGTCCTGATAGTGGTGCATAGCTTCCTTTTTCTACCTCTTCGTGATTTTTTAAATACCCTTTTTTTCTTGCAGTATTGATATCTGGAAGAGTAATAAAAATTTTGCCATTGACTATTAAGGTTTCATGTATTTGATCAATCAGGTTTTGAACTTCTCTTTTTGTACCGTGGTGAATAGTTGAGATGGAAATAATTAAATCATATTGATTTTTTGGTATTTTAAATTCAAACATGTTGACGTAAAGAATTTTTGATTCATTACCCAGCATTCTTTTGGTCATCTTAACCGCGGTTTCACTTGAATCTATTCCGTCTGTTTTAAATCCATCAGTCTGAAGAAATTTTAGATATTTTCCAGTACCACAACCTATGTCTAAAACATGTCTGGTTCTGAAGTTTGATTGACTTAGGAATTGTTTAAATATTGGATCTATTTCTTCCGAAAGAGTTGCCCAGGCTTCACCACCTTTCTGGTGGTTTTTATATATGTTGTCCCAGATTGTCATAATCTAGATATTATTTTAGCAGACCAGAATGACTTGTGTGTGACAGGGACGGTCCTTGTCAGTTGATTAGGTTTTTGGCGAAGGTGAGGGCGTCGGCTAGAAGTTTGTCTGCTTTTTCAGCTGTGTTTGCCTCTACAAACACTCTGAATTCTGGAGAGTTGCTTGAGGGTCTAAATAAGACCCAGTTGTGGTCATCGATTATTAGTTTTAAGCCGTCTGTTTCGTCTACGGCTTGTGTTTGGGTGAAGTCCTTGGCTTTTTCTAGAATTAGACTGTTTTTTTCTGTGGGACAATCAAATTTATTTCGTCGAAGATAATATATTGGTAGATCAGAAATTAATTCTGAAAGGGTTTTGTTGGTTGAACTTAGCATGTTTAAGACCTTTATCATGCTGGTTCCCCCGTCTCTGCTTAGCATTACGTCTTTGTAAACTCCGCCGCCGTTACTTTCGAAGCCAAAACCTGCGTTATTTTCTTTCATGGCGGCTACCACAAAGGGTGAACCAACCTTGGTTCTTATAATTTTTTTACCTATGCTATCTATGACGTTGCTGACGTTTATCGGAACCACAATGGTATCACTTGGGTTGTTTTTGGCAATGAGGGTGCCAGAGTAATCGCCGGGGATGAAGTTGCCCAGATGGTCTACAAAGATTATTCTGTCGCCGTCGGTGTCGAAACCTATACCAAGGTCTGCTTTGGCCGAGACGACCTTTTCTTGCAGGTCTATAAAGCTGCCATCTGCTTCTGTGTCTCTGCTTAGTAACTCTTTATTTAAATCGCCGTTTATCATTATTAGCTTATGGCCTAGTTTGGGTAAAACGGTGCGGACAACCTCTGTTTGAACGCCGTTACCTGGATCAGCGACAATTTTGAATTTTTTGGTTGAGTTTTCAGCCAAGGAAAGAAGTAACTCAACGTAGTTGTTAAAACCGGAGGCGTCTAAGGGCAACTGCTCTGGTTCCTCTGTGGGGCACGAGATTTTCCCCGCTGATTCATAGTAAATCTCGGTTATCTCTAGTTCTTGCTTTTTACTAATTTCTTCCTTGAAAGCAAAAAATTTTAAACCATTTGCGTCTATGTCTGTGTGTGAGCCGGTAACCATAATGCTGGCAATGGCCGGAGTGGTAAGAATGGTGTTATGGCAAGCGGGTACGGGAATAATGCCATGAAAAGTAACTTGACGGGCTGAAGATTTAAGGCCGGCGATGACGTAGTTGGAGATTCTGGGACTTGACTGTCTGGAATCAATACCTATTGCAATTAATCCTGGCTGATTATTATCATCGAGAAATTTGGCGAAGGTTCTACCCATGTCGAAACAGAACTGGTTGGTGAACATTTCTATTACCTTACCCCTAATGCCACTAGTGCCGAAGAGTGATTTCATAGCGGGCTTTTGAGTCTTTTTTTAAAGTAATCGACCCAAGGAATGGGACCTGGATTGACGCCGTTGACCATGGCCAGATAGAAACTAAAGTATTCAAAGAAAAGAATGGTTTCTAGGGCTTGGTCTACCATAGAACTTGACTCTGGTTTAATGATGGTGACTGGATAACCTTGTTTGCTGAGAACCTCTTTGGTAATTACTAAGCGATCCTTGATTTTTTGGGGATAGCTTGCAGAGTTTAATAATATAAAGTGGGTTAATGTTTTAAGTTGTTTGGGTAGAGATAAACCTTCTAGTAGATGATGGTTTAGATCTGGTAGGTGAAAGTTGACGGCAAAGGTTTTGGCTGATTCGTTGATTTGATTTTTAGCGGCGTAAGCGGAGCCATTTAGATGGTTGGCGGAGATAATAACAATAGATTTACCCTTGGTTTGACGGGCTAGTGTTTTAGCTGGATTGGTTTTTACGTTGTTTAAAGAGTTTGAGATAGAGTCTATATCTAGTTCTTGGCCGCTAAGTATTTGTAGCCGTTTAAGTAGCCCCAGGTGGGCCCCTAGGGACGAACCTAATCCTAACCTTGGCTTACCACTTGGATTTTTTTTGGTGTTTAAATGAAATAGGTCAAGGTTGTTTTCAAGGCTAAGTTGTTCTAATTTTCCACCTGAAGAAATTACAAATATCTTGGCTTTCTTGGCAATAGCGTCTTGAAATGACGAGATGGTTTCTTCTGTGTTACCAGAGTAGCTGGAAGCAATTACCAGTGTTTTTGAGTCAACCCAGGTAGGGAGACGATAGTTTGAAGAAATGGAAATGGGTAGATTGGTTAAGGCTGGACTTAGATGTTCAATAATGTGGCCAGCAAGAGCAGAGCCACCCATGCCGGCAATGCAAACTTTGTTGATTCCAGTAAAGTTAGTCTTGATTGTTTGAATTTCTATTTCTTCCCAGGCTTCTTTAAGTTGAGCAGGGAACAAGCTGATGGATTCGTAAACCTTGTCTGGATCTAGTTTTTTCAAGGTTTTTTCTTGGTCAAGTATGTGTTTCATGGGCAGTTATTATATTTTCAGTATACACAAAAGATTCTGGACAAGCCAGAATGACATAAACACACATCCGTCATTCCTGCGAAGGCAGGAATCTATACAAATGGATCCCCGCCTGCGCGGGGATGACGAAGAGAAAGGGATCCCTCGACTACGCCCCGCTTAGCGAGACTACGCTCGGGATGACAGAGAGAGGATGAGGTGTTCTATTTCTACCTTTAAGTCTTTGGTTTGAGAAGTTTTTTGGCGTTTATCGATTTGGTATAGTTTTTTATGTAGGTTAATTAGCTGATCGGTGGTAAAAAAAGATGACTGTTTGCTTATTTTACTTAGTTGCCATGGAGCTAATCTTAGAGATCCTGGGGTTTTTATTTGTATAAGCTGGCGAACGTGACGGGCCAGCATGAAAAACAACATTTCTAAGGGTTGTCTGCTGATTATTATTTCGTCTAAAATTTTAAGGTCAAAAGTTTCTAGAAATTTGTAGATCAAGGGGTTCTCCTTAAAACTAAACACCTGAGTGGTGGGGAGAGATTTTATGGTAGCAGGATGAATGTTTTTGCTTTCGTAAAGAATTAACTGTCCCTTATTATTTTTTAATATATCGATTAACTTTTTTTTGTTGGCAGATTGAGGAAGAGATAATAGGTTGTCAATTACAACTAAGCGGGAGCTGGAGAAAAGGCTGGAAGGTGTAAGTGTTTGAGAAAGACTGGCCGGGGAGAGGTTTTTTGCTTCAATTCTTTGAATCTCTAGATTATTATTTTTGGCTTGATCTAGAAGCTGGTCAAGTTTGGTTTGAGCAGAAACCTGGTCTGGGCCGTGAATAATGATCATTTTGATTTTAGGGTTTTTTTGTATTGTTTATATAGTTTGTTAACTACGCGGTGAGTAACTTGGTGAGATCTTCCCCTACCCCTGTGGGGAACTAAGGCTCCAGAAAATGTTTTGGGGATATGTAGAAGTTCATGAATAATGACTTGTTGTTGATGATCGTACTTTAAATCACTAAAGTGCTCAGAAATAAACTCTATGCAGTAATGTGGTTTTACGTCTAATGCTTGTTGCCAGATGCGGGGCATGGCGTAGATTCTGGCCCTGGCTCTGGCGGTGGAACCCGTGGATCTGAAGGCACTGACGTTGTTGGCGTCTATATGATTGAGTTCTAAATGCTTAACAATTTTTTTAATTTCTTTTTCTAGATCTGGTGCTTTGGTGAAGGTTAAATTAGCCACGTTTTTTTAAGTGTAAGTGATGGTAGGCTTTGGGGGTGGCTACCCTACCCCTGGCGGTTTTCATTAAAAAACCTGTTTGTAATAAAAAGGGTTCGTTAACGTCGGTGATGGTGTTTATATCTTCTGATATTAGAGAAGCCAGGGTTTGTAAGCCCACCGGACCACCGTTGTGTAGGTTAATTATGGCTTCCAAAAGTTTTCTGTCTGTTTCGTCTAAACCTGCATGGTCTACTTGATAAAATTTAAGGCCTTTTTGGGTAAGTTCAAGATTGGGCTTGCTTTGGTGTTCAATTAAACAGTAATCTCTGACTCGCCGTAGAAGTTTAAGGGCAATTCTGGCTGTTCCTCTAGAGCGCTTAGCAATTTCTGTAGCGGATTCTGCGTCTAGTTTGATGCCCAAAACCGTGCAGGCGTTTTTGATGATTTGCTCCAAGTCTTTAGGTGAGTAGTAAGTTAAACGATGAACTAGACCAAAACGATCTCTTAGGGGGCTAGAAATGGCGCCGGCTTTGGTGGTGGCACCAATGATGGTGAATGGGTTAAGGTCTAGCCTTAAGGTTCTGGCGCCTGGACCCTTGCCTAAGACGATGTCTAGTTTATAGTCTTCCATGGCTGGATACAAAGCTTCCTCCACGTTTTTGTTTAGCCTGTGAATTTCATCGATGAATAATATATCACCCGGTTCAAGAGAGGTAAGAATAGAGGCTAAATCACCAGAACGGGTTAAGGCTGGCCCCGAAGTAGTTTTTAGATTAGTATTTAGGTCTTTGGCAATAATATTGGCCAAGGTAGTTTTACCCAAACCTGGTGGACCATAGAGCAAAATATGTTCTAGTGGTTCTTTTCTTTTTTGGCTGGCTTTTATGGCGATTTGGATAGATTTAACGGTGTTATCTTGGCCGGTAAAACTGGTCCAATCGGTTGGTCTTAGGTTTAAGTTTTTTAAGGTCATTGGTTTAATAGTTTAAGGGCTAGTTTGATTTGTTCTACTAGTTCTAAATTTGGTTTGATTTTTGGAGCAATTTTTTGAATTTCTTTTTTGGCAAAACCTAGACCCATCAGGCCTTCTACCAGACTAGAGTCTTGCTCTAACATGGTAAGGTCAGCGGATGAATTATCTAGTTTTGATTTTAGATCAATAATTAGTTTTTGGGCGGTTTTTTTGCCAATACCTGGCACGGTGGAGAAAAAATCAACAGAGCTGTTTTTAACGGCAGAGACGATGTCTTTGTCTGTACCGGAAGCAAGAATTGATAAACCAATTTTGGGGCCAACGCCAGAAACGGAAATTAGATTTTTAAATAGTTCAAGCTCATCTTGGGTCTCAAAACCAAAAAGAGAGATTTCATCTTCCTTGACATGCGTGTATATAAAAAGATTGGTTTTGCTGTTGGTTGGCTTGATATGTTTTATGGTGAAAACTTGATAGCCGACACCGTTGACGTTTAAGATTATGGAGCCATTTTTGCTGTGGATAATTTGACCCGAAAGAAAACCAATCATGGAATTATTGTAGCATCTTCCTCCTCTGTCATCCCGCACTTGATGCGGGATCCATTTAATTTATATAGATTCCGTGTCAAGCACGGAATGACGATTGGCGAGAGAGGTGGGTCAGGGCGGCGGCGACGGCGTCGATAGCGTCGTCTTGTTCTGGAATCTCTTTTAGTTTTAAGATGTTTTTTACCATAAACTGCATCTGCTTTTTGTCTGCCTGGCCGTAACCGGTGATTGAAGACTTTATTTGTAAGGGGGTATATAAATTAATGTTTAGTTTGGCTTGCTTGCATGCTAGGATTATTACTCCTCTGGCGGCGCCCACGGACATGACGGTCTTTCTGTTTTTGGCAAAAAATAGATCTTCGATAGAGGCAGATTCGGGTTTGTGTTTAGTAATTAATTTGTTTAAGAATAAATAAATTTTTTCTAAGCGGATTGGCAAGAAGGTATTGGCTGGTGTTTCTAGACAGCCACAGTCAATTAAGGTTTCTTTGCCTTTGGTTTTTTCTACAATGGCCCAGCCCATTCTGCCTGTGCCTGGATCGACTCCTAGTACTTTCATGACTATAGTATAGCTAAAAAAGAGCACGGTGCATTTATACACCGTGCTTCTTCAAACCGGTGAAGCAAGACTATTTCTTCTTTGCTTTAGATTTTTTTGCTTTTTTCTTTGCCAATTTCATCACCCCCTTTCAAGTCAATGGGGAAAATCTCGTAATAACGTATTTATATTCTTTTTTAATGGAATGTCAATCGACAATAAATCCGGCTATGCGGGTAAATTTGTGGAGAGATGAGAGAGTCTAGTTTTTACCACCAGAAACATTCAGCAAAGATGGTTTAACTTCTGTAAGATATTACACATGGTGACACTCTACATTATGTCAGGATTACCCTTCTCAGGAAAAAGTACTCTTTCTAGAAAAATATCTGAACAACTAAAGCTTCCTAGGATTAGTTTCGACGAAGCGTGGCTAGAGGTTGAGCAGAAAGAAGGCGTAGTTCCTGGCGTAAACGATGTTGAACAGTGGATGTATATTAACAAGACTTGCGAAGAACGAGCCCTCCAACTACTAAGGGATGGTCACTCTGTGGTTTATGACAACCTGGGCTCAGAGTACAAACACAGGGAAAAGATGAGAAATATCGCAAATGAAGCGGAGGCTAGTTCTAAAATAGTTTATCTGGATGTTGGGAAGAAAGAAGTAAATAGGAGACGAGAAATAAACCTCTCCTCAAAAGAAAGACATCAGGTTAGTGACGAAAATTTTGACAAAGCACTAAAAACCTTTGAGCCGCCCAGAGAAAACGAAATTACCATTATCTACAACCCGCTTCAAGATATGGAAGCTTGGATAGATACAGAATTTAGTTAGACTCCAGATGATTTAGAAATATAATAATGACTGTGAACTATATGTCTTCAAAATGGAGCCCTATTTACTTAAATCTAGAGAGGTAATATGCTTTTTTTCAAACTTATCTACCACAAGACACAACCACGCCTGAAACGAACTTGAACACCTTGCCTATCAGGTAATAGAAAGCCTTAAATCTATACATCCGATGACTCAATAAGTAAAATACAAGATATGACCACAGCTAAAGAACTAACATCAAGCATGCAGGTAGAAACAAGTCTTCTAAGGGAATCCGACATTGATCAGTTTGACCCTATCCTAAAAGCACCACAAGAATTCATTTTGTAAAGTTTTTGGAGGCTCAAGAAGTGTTATTGTCGAAACAGACTCATCTGATTTTTGTCTACTTTCTTGTAATTAATGTTAGCCATTTTTTGCCTATCTAGTTTTAACTCTCGGTAAGTTCTTAGTCTGCGAAAATACATAATTTTGAGCATGTGCACGTCATAATCTAAATAGTCGTAAACATAAGCTGTATCTTTGCCCTTAAACTGTCTTTGCACTCTGCCAACATATTGAGTTAGCTTCCCTTTCCATGAAAAAGGATAAGCTAAAAAGAGATGGGTTAATTCTGGCCAGTCGAACCCTTCACCAATCAATTTACCAGTGGCGATGAGTAGCTGGAATTGACTTTGCTTCATTCTTTGGGCGATACGTTCGCGATTTTTCTTGGTCATCTTGCCAGAGGCAATAGCTGCATGAACACCCTTTGTCAATTTTCTAACCTGGCTTAACAGAATTTCACAATGGTCAACTCTTTCGGTGAGTACTAAGCATTTGGCTCTAGTTTGTAGGGCACAGACAATATCTCGAACAATTATTTGGTTACGCCTGCTACTAGTAATAAGCTCTTTGCCAATTTCGTTAAAACTTCCGTTGACGCTGTTTGAGACCTCAAAACCTGTTCTCTTGGTAATTAACTTGGTTTCTATTGCTGATTTTTTTGATTTTGTTTTTTTAAGATCAGATTTGGCTTTGATAACTGTGGGGCTAATGTAGAAATACATTAATTTTTCCAACTTATCTCTACGGTAAGCTGTGGCGGTTAGCCCCAATGCATACCTAGCGGGAAACTGTTTTACGACTTTAGAGAGTGTTTTTGCTGGTACGTGATGACACTCATCTATTATCACCAAACCAAAATTGTTTTTTATTTCCTCCAAATTCCTACGAGCCAGTGTTTGGTATGAAGCTACTGTAACTTTAGTTCCTAGTTTAAATTTATTATCCCCAATAATGCCAACTTCCCCATCTTTTAAATTAAACCACTCTTCAATGCGTTTAAGCCATTGGTGGAGCAGAGTTTTGGTGTGAACAATAATAATAGTTGGTTGTTTACGACGCTTCATTACGTATAAACCAACCATGGTTTTACCAAATCCAGGTATGGCTTCTAAAATTACCCTATCGTGTTTGAGTAAATCCTTGGTAATTTTTTGCTGACCTGGTCGAAGCTTAATTTTTGAAGGAAAAACAATTGATTTTAGCAACAATCTTTTATCCTCTATATTCACTTTCAGACCACTTTCATTGGCAAACTGTTTTATTTTAGTTAAAAATCCAGCAGGGACCAAAATACCGTTGTCTACAATCTTAATTGTCTTGATGAATCGTGGTGTCTGCCATGTTGAATAACCACGCCTCTCTAATTCGTAGTGCTTTGGACTTAAAAAGTTGAGTTCCGACTTAAGGAATTTATAAAGTTTATCTGGCAAAAAAATATCGGGGATAAATATCTGATTGTTTAGTATAAGTTTTGTCTGGGGAGAACTATTGGTCTTTACTTTTCTGACTTCCTTTGCTTTATTGTTAATGTTTTTATTCTTACCAACCCTTACCTTTTTTGTAGAAGAGGTGGTAATTTTTATGGCTCGATTAAGAATACCATCAACCTGCTTAAGTGAAATTGTTTTGATGGTAGATAAGTATTGCCATTGGTTTGAATAAGGAAGACCATCGTTATCGATAAAAATAGTATTACCACTCTCCAAACACTTGCCCTGCAGTGGTAAACAGATCAAGTTACCAAAACCCTTTCCACTGTGTTCATCTTGGCTGGGGAACATTCTGTCGTAAGCAGATAAATTTGATAGATTACTTTTTGTTAACAGATACTTTCCTAGAGAACGAGCCTTGTGTGCTGGAATCTTTTCAGTAAAGAAAAACCAAATATGACCACCATTACCTGACTTTGATTTTTCTAAGTAGCAAGGGACTTTATGGTTAGCGGCTACTTTAATTAGCAACAGAGAGTCATCTAGCCAATTTTCTTTATCAAAATCAATAGCTAAAAAACAACAAGTATTATCAGAAAATAACGGATAGACCCCAACTATTTTGTGACCAAGAAGGTGTGATCTTATTACGTGCTTGCTAAGGGCATCTGTTTTATTTGTAAGGCTATAAACTGGGGCGTAGCCAGATTTCTTATTGGAGAAATTTGTCCAGAATTTGGCGTAAACATCAGTTCTTGTTTGGAATAGAGACTGGTACAGCCTAAGATGATCTGTTGATATTTTAGTTTGCATAAATTTTGAGAGATTTGAGGTATTTTACGCTACAATAACCGTATATAGCAAGCCTTTTGCTAAGTTCGTACATATTAGCAGTAATTTTGTATCAAGTTGTTGACACCTGCGTATCATAATGATACGCTAAACACATATGAATGATACGCAAATAAATAACCGCCAAAGGAATATCTTAATTTCTCTTTACAACAAGCTATTAAATCACATTTTTTATTTTCTGTGACCCTAGACCCTGTTGATACCTTCCTACCCGATATTCGCTAGCTTGCGTTTGCCACCTAAAGACACTCAGTAGGGGTAATTGAACTAGAATAGGATTTATGGAGACGAAAACCATCAAGAATTATTTTACCGACACAATTGCTAATCTGGTTTTAGTATCATCTAAAAACAAAACCACTCGAAGAGATCTTGCTGATGTGTTAAGAATCCTCAGTCAATCGAGCGTTCACGACGTTCTTTTTCCTAATTCATCATCTAAAAAGCTAGACAAGAAACTAGACAAGAAAAGAGTTGAATCATTTATTAAGTTTTACAAAAAGGGTAATACTGGTAATACAAACCACTTATTTTTGTTGAAAACGAAGGAGGGTGTCGTTGGTGGTGTAGACTTGCAAATAGTCGATGCCAACAATGCCTCATTAGGTTTTTGGCAAGACTCTAATCAGAAAGGTTTCATGACAAATGCCGTCAATGAAATCATGAGTGTTGCACTTAAGAAAAAACTAGAAGTATTAGATGCATATGTCGATTTGGATAATGATAAAGCAATAAATTTGCTAAACAGGTCTGGGTTTTCATACAAAGGAATCGTTAAGGGTAAAACAAGGAAACTAAAGAAGTTTATGATAGTCCTCTAAGCTAAAATAGCAAAACTCTCCAAATCCTGTCTTCCGCACTTTTCTCAAAGACAAGCCTTTGTCCTTAAAAGTGTGCCTGAATAACTAGGCTTTTTCGCAAACTGGGTGTCCCGTTGGTAGAATTTAAGAATGTTTGTAAGGAGAAAGAGGAACAAGAGTGGTAG
>JAHJQJ010000040.1 GCA_018819325.1 Patescibacteria group bacterium | reverse complement strand
TTATCAAAATTAAAAATGAGGGAAGCCCGCTTCTGGCCAAAATAAAGTTCGGGCCGACATTTTTTCAGGTTCTTTGGCAGTTTGCCTTTTCGCAGACGTTTCCCGCCTACGCACTGCGTCGGTCGGGCAGGCGAGGCGAGGCGGGCGGAAAGGGGGTTCGGTCTTTGACCTTCCGCCCGCCGAGCCCGTTAATGAAATCTGTTCGGATATTTTCAAATACACACCGCAACGTAATAAGTTTCTAAGAAGAAATTTAAACGTTGCTAGATGCGTTTAAATTTTTGTATAAAATTTATTACGCATTCGCCTTGCTTAAGGTAAAATATGGACAAGTTTGGAGGAGTCGCATAGTGGTTATTGCACACGCTTGGAAAGCGTGAACCGTTAAGGTTTCGTGGGTTCGAATCCCACCTTCTCCGCAACGTAATAAATTTTTTTCAAAAATTTAAACGTTGCTGGGACGTAAGTTTTCTGAAAGAAAAATGTACGTCTCGCCTTATTAGTTTTGGGTATTGGTAGGGTAGAATATAGATATGGATCAAGTAGAAGAGATAAAGAGGAAGGTAAATATTGTTTCGGTAGTGGGTGAGTATGTAACTTTGAAGAATACGGGGAGGAATCATAAAGGGTTGTGTCCGTTTCATGGGGAGAAAACGCCGTCGTTTATGGTTAATGAGGAGTTGCAGATATACAAATGTTTTGGATGTGGGAAGGGAGGGGACGTGATTAAGTTTTTAATGGAGATTGAGGGGTTGGAGTTTGTGGAGGCTTTGGAGAAATTAGCTAAAAGGGCTGGAGTAGAGTTGAAGAAACTTAGAGTAGACAGTCGTGGTGGTGAAAAAAGACGGATGTTAGAGATACATTCTTTAGCAAGTGAGTATTATCACTATTTATTAACTGAACATAAGGTTGGGGAGGTGGCAAGGAAGTACTTGCTAGACAGAGGATTGAATGAAAAAATTTGGAAGACTTTTAAGTTAGGTTTTTCTTTATCAACCTGGGATGGGTTGAGTAAGTTTTTGATTTTGAAAAAAGGTTTTAAGGAGGGTGAGTTGGTGAGTGCAGGGTTGTCTATAAAAGGGAATAGGGGTGGAGTGTATGACAGGTTTAGGGGGAGGGTAATGTTTCCTTTGCTTGATAGTGGCGGGAAGGTGGTAGGGTTTTCTGGCAGGGTAATTCCTGAATTGGCAAGAAAAGATGAGCCTAAGTATATAAATTCCCCCGAGACGTTGATTTACCATAAATCACAGATGCTGTTTGGTTTAAGTCAGGCAAGGCAAGCAATAAGAGAAAAAGGTCGAGTGGTGGTGGTAGAGGGTGAGTTAGACATGATTAGTTCATATGTTTCGGGAGTAACGGAGACGGTGGCGATTAAAGGCTCTGCTTTAACGGAAGAAATGGTAGAGAGACTGGCCAGATTATGCAACTTGGTTATTTTGGCTTTAGATGCAGACGAAGCAGGGGAAGAAGCCTTGAGGAGGTCTGTGGAAACATTAGAAAAAAGAGGTTTAGAGGTGAAAGTGGTGTATTGGTCTGATGGTAAAGATCCAGATGAGCTGGCTAGGAAAAATCCTTCGTCGTGGAGGAAGTTGGTTGACAAACCGGTTTCTGTATACGAGTGGATAATGAAGAAGGCTTTTGACAAATGGGGTATGGAAACACCAGAAGATATAAAAAGAGTAGTAAAAATGACGGTTCCTTATTTGTCTAAAATTGAAAACAGAGTGGTGGCAGAGGTTTGGGTAAAAAGATTAGCGAAGAAACTGGATGTAAGTAAGGAAAGAGTTTGGGAGGAGATGGAAAAGGTTGGGATGGATTCCCGCCTGCGCGGGAATGACGGGATTCTGAATCAAGTTCAGAATGACGAAAAAATTAGCAGGGGTGATAAGTTAACGGAAAGACTATTGACAGTGCTTTTTCAGCTTGAGGGAGGGGAAAAAAGTTTAGTAAAAAAGATACTTTCTGGAGTTAGTTTGGACGGTGCTGGTGGGAAACTTTTGGTGAAATGGATTGAGAGTGTAGATGGAAAAGTTGCCAGTTTTATAAAAAAACTACCAGATGAGTTAAAATCAGTTGCAGAGAAGTGTTTTATTAATGAAAAGGAAGATAGTTTGGGAGAAAAAGAAGTGGTTAGATTGACAATGGATTTGGTTAGAGATAGATTGCATATAGAAAGGGTGGATTTGATTAGTAAGCTGGAAGTAGTGGAAGAGTTGGATGATGAAGAAAAAATAGAGGAAATTAGCAAAAGACTGGTGTGGCTGGATAAGAAGGAAAGAGGTTTGAATTATTAACTGTTTGTGGTAAGCTGTGGAGTAGTAATATGGCTAGTAAAAAATTGTTACCCATTGAGATAATTATTAAAAATTTTTTGAAGAAGGGTAAGGAGTATGGATTTGTGACCCAAGATGAGATTTTGGAGCTTTTCCCTGATGCAGAGGAAAGGATTGACGATTTAGATAAGCTTTATAAAGAGCTATTTTTAATAGAGATTGATGTGTTTGAGAGTGTTTTGGTGGGAGATGAGGAAGTGGTAGTAAATGCTGATTTAGAAAAAGAACTGGATGAAGTTACCAGAATGGATAAAAAGACCATTAATGACCCGGTAAGAATGTATTTAAGGGAGATTGGGAAGATTCCTCTTTTAAAGAGAGAAGAAGAGATTTCTTTGGCCCAGCGGGTTGACAGAGATGATGTTGAGGCTAAGTCGATGCTGACTCAGAGTAATTTGAGATTGGTGGTGTCGATTGCCAAGAAGTATATGGGAAGAGGTATGAGTTTTTTGGATCTGATTCAGGAGGGCAATAAAGGGTTAATTAGGGCGGTAGAAAAATATAACTGGACTAAGGGATACAAGTTTTCTACTTATGCTACTTGGTGGATTAGGCAGGCAATAACCAGGGCAATCGCGGATCAGGCTAGGACGATTAGAGTTCCGGTACATATGGTGGAGACGATAAATAAGCTGATTCGTACTCAAAGAAGGTTAATGCAGGAATTGGGTAGGGAACCGACCGACGAGGAGGTTGGAGATGAGTTAGAGATTACGCCTGAGAGGGTAAGAGAGATTTTAAAGATTTCGCAGAAAACAACTTCTTTGGAGACTCCAATTGGGGATGAGGAGGACTCACTTTTAGGAGATTTTATTCCAGATGATAAACAAGCGTCGCCTTATGAAGTGACTAGCAAGCAGTTGATGCATGAGAGTTTGGAGTTTGCGCTGGATGCTTTGACAGAGAGAGAAAGTAAGGTGTTGAAGATGAGATTTGGTTTGGCTGGTAGTAAGCCGCTTACTTTGGAGGAAGTGGGTAGATATTTTGGAGTAACTAGAGAAAGAATAAGACAAATTGAAGGTAAGGCGATTCGTAAATTGCGACATCCGAGTAGAAAACGAAAGTTGCAAGATTTTTTGGATTAAGGTAAGATTAAAATATGATTGGAAAACTTTTGATTAGTGCGGTTGCTTTTTATGTTACGGCTTACTTATTGCCTGGAGTGGTGATTAGTGGTTGGAGTTCTTTACTGGTTGTTTCTGTAGTTTGGGGGATTTTGGCAATGCTGGTTAGACCACTATTGATACTATTAACCTTACCGGTGAATATTATGACTTTAGGGTTATTTACTTTGGTAATTAATGGAGTGTTGGTGTTAATGACGGCTAAGTTGGTGGACGGCTTTAGTGTTGATGGGTTTGGAACGGCGGTATTGGCGGCAATATTGTTATCTATCATTAATATGATATTGGGAAGGTGAAAAAATTTGCAGGGTTTTTGGAATTTGTGCGTGAACAGGGTGTGGTTGGTTTGGCGGTGGGTTTTATATTGGGTGGGTCTGTTTCTAAAGTAGTGTCTTCATTGGTAAAAGATATTATTAACCCCATTTTGGGAATTTTTTTAGGAGCAACGGGGAACTTGGGGTCGTATAGTTTAAAGGTTGGGTCGAGTGAAATTTTGTGGGGAAACTTTTTGTCGATACTGATTGACTTTGTAATTATTGCCTTTGTAGTTTACTTTGGAGTGAAGAAGTTGGGTTTGGATAAGTTGGATAAGAAGAAAGAGAAGAAATAAATTGACATTCGGGTTGAGTTTGGGTATATTTAAGGTATGGGTTATGCTGGGAAACTAGAATTGAAGAAGGAAGCGATTAGATTGCGTAAACGAGGTTTTTCATATAGTGAAATAAGGAAGAAAGTGTGTGTTTCCAAGAGCACTTTGAGTCTTTGGTGTCGAGATGTGGCCATTGAGAATAAATTTATTGGGGCTATATGGATACATGATGATTTGAATGTGGAGATTGCTAAAAGATTTTGGTCTAAATTAACGGGTATCCCAGAATACCAATTTCATAAAACATATATTGCTGAGTTGAAAAAAGATTCAAATAAGATAAGAAAAAAACATCATAAGTATGGTGTTTTTAAAATAAGGGTGTGTGATGTGAACCTGCAGAGAAAAATAAGAGGATGGATGGCTGGAATTCTTGGGGTCAAAGAAGTAAAATATCTGATGTTACTTAACAAGTAAATATTATTCCCCGGTAGCTCAGTTGGTAGAGCGCGCGACTGTCGATAGGCAGCTTTCATTGGAAACCTTGAAATGATAATTGGGTGAATTGCGGGAAGCCTAAGTGGTTATTTAATCATATGGGAATCCGCAGCCAAGCCCGTGAACCAGAATAAATACGGTTCAGGGAAGGTTCAGAGACTAGGTGATTTACACCCTAGAGCGCCCGACACCTAAACCTAAAAAGGTATGGTGATGAGATAGTCCACGCCATTTGGAAACAAGTGGGTTAAGTGTAATCGCTAGGTCACTGGTTCGAGTCCAGTCCGGGGAGCCAGTTACCTCTTACTCGAACCAAGATTTTCTTGGTTTTAAGCACGGGTTTGAGGGTTTTTGATGGAATTGCTTTGGTTATTTTGCCGTCTTTGACTATATTGATCAGTGTGGTTTGGAGTAGATTTTGTGCCTAAACCCCAAAAGTGGTTCGTGTAAC
>JAHJQJ010000039.1 GCA_018819325.1 Patescibacteria group bacterium | reverse complement strand
TCGTACAACTTGTAAAGCAGGGCTATAAACGAATTTATAATAATATTTTTGTTCTCCTCGGTTTCTACATCCATAATGTTCATCCCCATTGGGTACTCTGTATCTCCCGGATTCCAATAAACCACATCCTTAACTCTTTCTTTAGGAATTTTTGTCAAAATACTCTCGGCCACATCACCGTGCGGGTCAATAAAACAGGCCCCGTCACCATTTCTTACGTCTTGTAAAAACATATTCTCCATATAAACAGACTTACCTACTCCAGTTTGACCAACAATATAAAAGTGCCTTCTTCTGTCTTCTTTACTCATAAATACTTTCTTCTTTTCACCCCTAAAACTGTTGTATCCCAGAAACAATCCCTTTTCTGGGGTTACATCACCAATCAAAGCCGTTTTGTATTTTTGCCAACTTACTTTTGGCGAGCTTATCTCTTCCCCCGGGAAATGAAACAAAGAAGCCATCTCCTCTGTATTAGCCACAAACTGTTGTCTAAAAAATGGCCAGTCAATCAACGGCTGCACTCTCTGTTTGTAGCAACGGGGCAACCCTTTCATTCCCAACCAAAACTGACACGACTGAAACACCGTTAAAGGTTGAGTATTAAATTGAGAAAACGATCTAGCCATTGAATCAAAATTAGCTAAAGCCTCATTCTTGCTACTTGCAGCAGACAACACCCTTATCCCCACCAGAAAACCTTGTTTACCCATTTTCTTTTCCAGCCCAGAATACAAATCTTTATCTATTGCCAGTTGTGGCGTATCCCCCACCCAAGCAGTGGCTGTTTCATTCCCTCCCACTCCTTTTTTCTGGGCTTCAATATCCTGCGAATTTCTCAAGTAATTCAAATAAGAATACACCTTTTTTCTCCAACTTCCAGTCACCGGAGTTAGGTAATACTGTATTGCCAACATCTCCTCTCCCCTTAAGTTAACCATCTTGTTCAATAATGGATTCAGCGAATCATTCACCATGGTTTCATAGGTTCTAATTGGTCCATACTGAGGTCCAATTAATCTCACATAGCCACTTTCATACGGCCTTTTCAAAAAACTCTCAAAATAATCTTCCACTTCTACAATCTCAGCTTCAGAATAAGCCGCAAAAATTGCACTTTTTACAAAGTTAGTTAATCTCTTAGACACAAATACATAAAAATTGATTTCCGTGGCCGTTGCCACAATCTCAAAACTTAACGTGTCACGAAATACCAAATGTTTTTTCCAGTCAGAGGGAATAATACCATGTAACTCAGCAAACATCTGCTCTGCCACATTCGTCTTAGTCTTGGTCTGGGCTGTTTTCTCGTTGGGAGCATCACTTAAATGTCTGTGTTTAGGCAAAGTGACCTTTAACAACACTCCGTTTTTATGACTTTGCACCACCCTAAACCTCATCCAATACTTATATATCTTTACACTCACCCACCACGCCAATGCCAATCCAGCCACCACACCAAAAACCCATACCACCACCCACATTCCTTTATTTAAGAAAACATCCAAACTTTCCATACACTAAACTATACCCTAAACTCCTTCCGGCAGCAGACTATTCGTCTTTTTTACCAGCACCCAAAATACTTGAATTTTTTTCAATTTCCTCAAAAATCAATTTTATTTGCTCCGAAGAATAACTAAGTTCAAGTTCTTTCTTAAACTTATCTAGTTTTGGCGTCAACACTTGTCCAACATCATCTTTAAACTCAGCTAGTTCTTTTTCACTTAAGCTAGCATAAAAATGCTTTATCACCACCTTTAATTCTTCTATTATTTCTGTTTTTTTAGTTTTTAAACAAAAACTTACAATTACCTTAATCAAATCCATCATTAAACCATAATCAATGGTATTCACCAACTGTTTCCTATCATCTTTATTATTTAACATCATTTTTTATTAAATCATTATTAACTCTATCTTCGATTCTTTTTTCGATCCATCCGATCCATTGGCTTAAATACAGCCTGTTCCATACCACTATTTACAATCAACGCCCCCATTCCAGCGGCAATAATTCCACCCGGAAGAAAACCCACCAAAGTTACAGCTAGACCACCTAAAGCAAGACCCCCGCCAGCAACTATTTTAGATATTCCTATCACCCTATCCTTAGCATCCAAGAACGCTCTTCCAGCCACATCAACAACAACAGAATAATCAATCTCCTCATTTCTATTTCGATTTTCCCATCTTTCCATAATATCTTCTAATTATTAACTAAGTATATCACCAAGAACCTCTCCAGGGTTGCTTATTTCCTCACCCATTTTTATAACCGTTTCAGCAATTTCCTCACCACTTCCACCTTTTTCCTTAATTTTTCTTATTTTTTCTGCTATCAAAACTGCACCCTTCACTCCTCCCACATGTACCTTACCCACCATACGAATCAATCCAGCCTGCAATTTGCTATTAATATCATCCGGAATCATAAGGACCCAAGGAACCTCAACAGCCAACAACAACTTAACTCGTTTCCACAACTGATCCTTACCTCCTTCTATCACAGAAATAGTCTTACCAGAAACTCTAGCCGGCTTTTCCAATAACTTTACCATTTGTCTCAACTTACCCTCTGGCAAAGCAGATAGTATCTTCTCAAAATTCTTCATCACTTCTTCATCCGGAGTCCCCAAATCACTCCCCTCCAACTTTCCTTTCAAATTACCAAGTATCTCATCTCTAAGCTCTCCTTTTAAAACCTCATCCCCAGATCTTTCATTCTCTTGTGTTTTCTCCCCATCTTTTACGTCACTCATAAACTTATTTCACTAAATAATAATCTATATACATCATATCACATCGTACTCAGGTAAAAAATGAGTATCTCTAATAATCTTAGTCATCTTAATAATTCTACTTGCCTCATTCATATCTTTTTGCAACTGCGCACTCTTCTCCTGCAATTGATTCAACAACTCCCCTAACTCTGGATGCACATCAATCGGCTGACCATCAAGGCCTTTTTTATACGCACCCTCAGACAACATTCTAATAACTTTTGTCAAAACCCCAACAAACTCAGCTGACTTCACCAAGTCAATATCTTTCTCAGAATAACCAGTGGTTATCGAGTTAATAGAGTTAACAAACTCTTCAATAGGGGATTTATTAGCAAACGCCCTTAACGGATCTTTTTCTACCTCTTCCATATCAAGAGATCTTGGGTTTAGTAATTTTTCAATTTCTCTACTCAATGAAGTATCTCCAACCAGCCCTTTTATTTTCCCCATCTCAACCTGCATATCATTCCACGAAAGTCTAATACTCTCCGATTGGCCTATCAGTTCATCTTTAACACCATCAATTTTTTCATAATATAAAATCTTACTCTCTACAAATTTATTACCCCAAGCCTGAATTTTTTCTAGAAGTTTAGAATCATCCTTAGTTAACTCTACCAATTTATTCCAATTTTCCAACATAGTCACCTTAACCTCTTGCAGATGTTCAATATCTCTAGTCTGCTTTATTTGTTCCGCAATCTGTTGTATCTGTTTA
>JAHJQJ010000038.1 GCA_018819325.1 Patescibacteria group bacterium | reverse complement strand
CGAAATTGTTTGAGTTCATTTCGATAAGTATGAACGATACGAGGGGTAATTACCGCACCATGAAACTCAGGAGTCAAACTTTTAACAGCATATCCAAAATCAACATCTTTCCAGTGTTGACAAAACCTTTTTGCAATTTCAACGGGGTTAAAAATCTGTGCATGCGCAAATGCATGTCCACCAAGTGCATCATCAGCACTCATACTTTTTGGTTTATGAGCCATATGAAGCTTCATATCACGACCTGAAGCTTTATCAGACAAAACTCTTCCCTCATCTCTAACATCAGTATAAAAAGATGTACCTGGCCTAGCAACCGCTTTGTGAATAATTGCTGGTAAAGCCAAACGACGAACAGTCTCTACCATCTTTGGATAATAATCAATAGTTTGATTGTCCAAACCTCCTATAATAGACCACATAACAGGTACTTTCACCCATCTTTTTTAGTAATTCACGATCATCTTGTTCTACGATATCTCCCAAGGTACCTTCACCAGCCCAGTAAAAATTGTACTTTTCAAAAAGAGACATTAAATCTAGTAAGTATTCACGACCATACTGTGGAAGTATGTAAGGCGTTACCAAGTTTTGATCATAAACTACAATAAATGGCCATTTCAACTTCACATGATCTCTAAACATCTTAAGTTGAGCGTCAATTATTCCCAGAGGTTTGACTCTGATTTTTTCGATATGTCTTCCTGTATGACAGAAATCGCAAGAATAATGGCAACCTCTACCCACTTCAATTGGGGCAAAAAGCGAAGTTAACCAATTCGAATCAGTTAAAAGACTAACTGTGGGATCTAACTCCGGATAATCTTCAAGATTATCGCTAAATTTTGGATTTTCGGTCATGTAAACGGGATCAAGGGGGGTTCCAGTTCTAAAATTTTCGAGGATCTCTGAAAAACGTTTTCCTTCCATGTGTCCAAAAGCCTTTGCATACTCACCACTATATAGTTCAGGGGCATAAGTTGGACCGACACCACCAACGATCGTTCTTTCCGATGGTAATGATCCTGCAAGACTACTAATAAAACCTGAGTTGATGTCCATAGCCGATAGGCAAGATAGAATCCCAGGATTATCCCTAATCGATGTAACTAGTTCTCTTCTCAAGTCAGGATGTTGAATCAGGTCGTTCGCATTGAAAAAGTCAACTTCAAAACCTTCCCGTCTTGCCTGTGAACAAAGGATTGCAGCTCCTAAATGTGACAAACCACCCACGGTCCTGTCACGAAAGATTTTGTCTAAAAGTAAAGGAACAGGTACTCCCCCTTCCTCAAGTTCACCAAGATATTTGTGCTGTGTAATGAAAGCTAATCTTGGATTTTCAATACCCTTTTCTATTTTCATTTATTATCCTCTAATATTAATTGAAAAAAGTATAGCACAAAACATGCTCCTTAACTATTCAAGTAAAAAAGAAATAGCAAACATTTAACTTATGTGATATGTCAGCCTATTTCTTAATTGTGCGCCCGAAGGGACTCGAACCCCCAACCCTCCGTTCCGAAGACGGATGCTCTATCCAATTGAGCTACGGGCGCATTTGTGAGTCCGGTGGGACTCGAACCCACGACATTCTGCTTAAGAGGCAGACGCTCTAACCAACTGAGCTACGGACTCAAGATATGTGTATTTTACACTTTCTTTAAGACTTCTAATTTCAGTTTTTTAAACATAAGCCATTGATTATAATATCTTGACATAGATCTACAGAAACATCTTGAGTTAGCCAATTTCTTCAAAATTTATTTACAGTCTATAGTTCACAACAAGCACATGTCGTAGATTGCGCTTGGAGTTGTAAATTATCAGGTGGATAGATAACACTCATAAAATCCTCGGTCCATCATGAACGCTGTTCGAACCTACTATCTTCATCTTTAAATGATATTATGTAAATATGGAGAAACAAAATAAAACTCAAGGTCAAGAGAGAATAAATCCTCTACGACCCTCTGAGCTTGTTGCTCATCCAGATTTTTTGACAAATATTGAGCCACTGGTATTGAGTGACAAGGAAAGAACTGAGTTAGCAGAGTTTGAACAGCCCCTATTTGAAAAAATTAAAAAATTAAGAGGCATTATGGTCTCTACACATGTAATTTACCCAGGAGCTTTCACCAACAAAGAAGGTTCTAAGGTCTTCAATGAAGTCTATTTAGGTAAGGACGATGTAGAAAAACAAGATAGTTTTTCAGAAGAAGAAATAATAAAAAAAATTTTAAGCCTTGACCTTGCTGATATTCCGGTTAAAGATAGGAAGAAAGGTAACTTCTACTCATCAAAACAGGCAAAAGAAATTTTTGCTCACGATTTTCAAATTGCAGAGGGAGATGTGGAAGAAATACCAAATCCCGAAAGAATAACAAAGATAGTTGACCCACGTAAATTGGTGAAAAAATTGCAAGATTTGAGAAATTTCAAAAAGCGATTAAAAATTATGACTCAAGAACACGGTGGTAATAGTAATATTGAGGAAGCTAAAAAAAGAATTATTGGTCTTTATCAGCGGTATGTCAATGTGTTAATTGCCAGTAAGTATGATTTAGGAAGAATATTGGCATCACAAACTAGTAGAACAGAACAAGAAGAAAAAGCGTTGGGTTTATTACGAGGAAGACTTTCGCAGGAAAGCGCTTCACGCACTCTAGAAAAAATTGACCATTTTATAGCAGGTACAGGACTTAAAATCAGTAAAAATGGCTTGCTAAAAACATTACCAGAGAGGTTATCAGAATATATAGAAACAAGGGCCAATGAACCTATACCCAAAGAAGCAGTTACCTATCAGAAATACAACAACTATCAAGTTAATGCTAGTCAAGCTGCTCTTTTGGGTCAAGTGCCCGATTTGAGATATACCAACCTCAAGAGCCATTGTGCAAAAGCCATTCTAGAGGCATTCTAGTACGGCTGATTCATACCTAAACTCCAAAGTGGTTAACAGCTTGATGGAAAGGGAGCAAATTTTTCAGCTAATCCCAAAACTGATATACTTCAGCTAAGCTTTACAATACTCGTTCTGGTCTTTTTAATTTCAGACTGACTTTTACCTTAAAACAATTATACTAGACTTAATGACTGAAGAACCAACAACAAAAAATGAGATTAGATTTCAAGAATGGGAAGATCAGTGTGTTGATAAAGTTGATATCCTTTTGGATCCGAAAACTGAGGAGTTTAGCGGTTTCGATGTAAGAGGAGTTATTCAAGAAGCGTTTGAGGCAATTGAAGAGCATTGTCCTCAATGGCAGCCTCAAGAAGATTTAAGGGTTGTAGTTTTAAATACAAGAGCAAAACAGGGCTCCTATATTGGAAGGTGGAGTGGAAAACATTATCTTTTGTTAACTTGTTCGGGGGAAAAAGAATTGCAAGATCCTTATGGGCGAACATCTTTTCGGCTGAGAATTGCTCATGAGTTGTTTCACCAAAGGGTGGCGGAAACTTTGGGAGTAGATGATTTGAACGGCTTGGGCATAGAGGAAAAGTTAGAAAAAAAGATTATTCAACAAATGACAGATTTTCAAAAAGCTGAGTTCATGGCTTGCACTAGAGCCAATGCTTCCTTTTTACAAAAAATTATAAATGAGGGTTGCGTAGTTAACATGGAGCTTAAATTTCTTAAAGCGTTGTTAACAGGTAATAACTTAACTGAAGAAGAGAGGGAGGCGATTATGGAGCTAAAAAGCTGGAGAGGAGATAGTTTACAACAAAACAGAAAGAAGAGCACTTACTCTGCTGGCTTTAACTTGATTTCAAAACTTCTAGATATTTATCAGATAAGTTTAATTGAAATACTAGAAGCGGTTGATTGGGAAAAGTGCGAAAAGATTAAATCTGATTCTCAGTTATATCGGCAAATTATGGAAAATCCTAGGTTAATTCCGGGAATGGAATTACTTTCACAAGATGATTACGACTAATTAAATTTATAAAAAAGTTGAGATTGACAAGGCTTGGGAGGTAAGTGCCACCCGCAGGGTATTACTTATTGTTTTTACATATTTAAGCATTAGCTTGTATGTGTAGATAATTGGAATAGATGATCCTTGACTTAACGCGGTAGTGCCTTCTTTGGGGTTTTTGCTTTCAACTTTGACACTGCCTTGGTTTAAGGGGTTGTGGGTTAAGTTACGAAAGCGACCTTGGTGGTTTGAGTAAGTTGATGGAAGGGGAGCCCTAAAAACATACCCTCAGGGTGAATGAGGGGATTCGAACCCCCGGCCTCCCCTGCCACAGAGGGGCGCTCTAACCAACTGAGCTACATCCACCATACAAGCCTATTCTACCAAAAAAAACGCTTCAAGTCTGGTAAAATATAAGAAATCGGGATGTAGCTCAGATGGCTAGAGCGCTGCGTTTGGGACGCAGAGGTCGCTGGTTCGAGACCAGTCATCCCGACCACGCTCCAGTAGCTCAGTTGGATAGAGCAACTGCCTTCTAAGCAGTAGGTCACAGATTCGAGTTCTGTCTGGAGCACCACGTTGCTTTTTAAAAATCAGGTTGATATAATGATTACCAGAGATTGGTGAACGCCACTAGATGGTTACCAGGTTAAGCAGTCCGCCAAAGCCTGAGACACTAATCTCCAACAAAAGAACCTCGCAACAGAGGTTTTTTTGTTATTTATTTATACTGAACCATTACAGAGAAGACACAGTCTTTATTAAGTTCGTCACCCAAAACTGGGTCAACAGCAGAGTTGTTGTCCACTACTACCAAGGCACTTGGCAGACCGTCTTAGAAGACGGCCTCTACAAAATGAATCAAAGCAAAATCGTCGAAGTCGACGACCCCGACTGGGATTGGTTTTATGAATAACCTAGATAACCCAAAATTGGTAAAATAATCTCATGGTCAAAATCACAAAAATCGTGGAAAAACCAAACAATGAAATAATTATCTACGAAGGTGGTGGTGGGGAGCCACGGATTTCCGT